>CAYSXG010000414.1:1750-3638 GCA_964434895.1 uncultured Solibacteraceae bacterium
GGTCGCGGCTTGGCGATGGAGGTGGGGCGGGCCCTGCCCCGGGCCGTCGAGGGGGGGGCGCTGCGGGAGAACCCCGAAGCCCCGGAGGATCCGGCCCTGCAGGTGATGCTGGGGCTGGGGGGCCCCGAGCCCCTGGTGGGGACCCTCTTCTCCCGGCATCCCGACGGGGCCCGCCGGGAGGAGCCCGGGGGGCGCTTCTCCGTGCGCTTCGCCGAGGCCTGGACCCCGGACCTGGGAAGGACTTCCGGGGCCAAGGCCCAGGACCTCCTGCGCCTCGAGGACCACGGCCGGGTCCAGGAGCGCGAGGCCGCGGCGGGAGTGCTTTGGGAGCAGCCGGACTACGGGCTGCGGGTGGTGGCCCTCTACCCGGACTTCGCCGTGGGCGGCGGGGCCGACGGGGAGCCCCGGCCCTACTCCCGGTCCGACCGCCCCCTGGAACCTTGGCTGGAGGTAACTTTCCTGCCCAAGGCGGGGCCCCCCCGCCGCCTCCTTTTTTCCTCCCGTCAGCCCGAGCTCACGGACCGCCTCAACGCCCCGAACCTTCCGGAAGGCGTGAAGCTGCGCTACCTCCATTCCGGCGGGACCCCGCCGGAGCGGGTCGTGGTCTTCACCCGGGGGGACCAGCGGGTGCGCCTGGTGGAGGAGGGGGCCGTGCGGCGCGCGGAGCCCCTCGTGCTCCAGCGGCCCTTCGTGGTGGCCCCGGGCCTTTCCGTGACGCCCCTGGCCCAGTTCCTCCACGCGGAATACCGCTCGGACTTCGCGCCCGCTCCGGAGGGAGGCCCTGGGCGGCCGGCCCTCCTCGTGAGGGTGACGGAGCCCTCCACCGGCCGCTCGGAGCGGGGCTGGCTGGGGATGTCCGGGCCCGAAGGGGAACCCGAGCTCCACGCCTTCTTCGGGGGCCGGCTGGGCCTGGCCTACGCCGCCCGGCCCTTCGGGACCTCCCGTCCTCCGGCGGAGTGGGCCCTGGTGGGGGCGGGCCTGGCCCTGGGCCTTCTGGGCGCCCTCCTGGCCTGGAAGGGGGGAGGGGCCGACGGGCCGGAGGAGGCGGCCTGAAGCGGTTTCATGGCACCCTGGGGCCATGCACCCGGAGACATCCATGCGATTGAAGCGCGCCCTTCCTCTGCTCCTGGCGACCCTCCCGGCCCTCGCGCAGGTCTCGGAGGTCCCCCTGGCCCTCAACCTCCCCACGGCCACCCTCCTGGACAAGGGGGACGTGGGGATCCGCTTCACCCACCGCTTCACGGAAGCCACCCGGGGCAACGGGAAGGACGTCTACGGCCTGGACGGATTCGCCTACGCGGCCCTGGGCTTCGACATCAGCCTTCCGGACTTCTACAAGATGAACTTCCAGGCCTACCGCAGCGCCGACAAGAAGACCTTCGTCCTGGCGATGATGGAGAACGTCTGGAACGGGGAGGAGGTGCAGGCGGCCCTGCGGGTGGAGCGCTTCGACGAGGTGGTGAAGGGGGGCATCCTGGGCTCCGCGGTGCAGCTGCCCATCGACTGGCGCCTGGGCCAGTCCTTCGTGATCTCCGCCGTCCCCACCTGGCTCAGCCGCTCCAACCTCAAGCACGAGTCCATGACCACCGTGGCCTTCGGGGCCCGCTGGGAGATGACCCCCCGCCAGTCCCTCAAGGCCGAGATCTACCCCCGGCCCTCGAAGCTGAGGGACGTGACGGTGGGCTCGGACACCGATCCCCACAAGCTGGAGCAGGGCTGGGCCATCGGATACACCTTCCGCACCCCGGGCCACCGCTTCACGATCCTGGGCACCAACGTGCCGGGCACCACCACCCACCAGGTGGTCGCCGGGGACTACGGCGGCCAGGGCCCCATGCGGGGCCAGTGGGCCCTGGGCCTCAACATCGTCCGCATGTTCTGATCCCCC
>CAYSXG010000415.1:0-3637 GCA_964434895.1 uncultured Solibacteraceae bacterium
CCATCGGCCGTCCCATCGCCAACACGAAGGTGTACCTGCTGGACGGGCAGGGTCAGCCGGTGCCGATGGGGGTGGCGGGGGAGATCCATATCGGCGGGGCAGGCGTGGCGCGGGGCTACCTGAACCGTCCGGAGCTGACGGCGGAGCGCTTTTTGGAGGACCGCTTCGCGGGGGCCGGGGCGCGGATGTACCGGACCGGGGACCTGGGGCGATGGAGGCCCGACGGGAGCCTGGAGTACCTGGGCCGGAACGATTTCCAGGTGAAGGTGCGGGGCTTCCGCATCGAATTGGGGGAGATCGAGGCGCGGCTCGCGGAGCACCCGGGGGTGCGGGAAGCGGCGGTGCTGGCGCGGGAGGACGCGCCGGGGGAAAAGCGCCTGGTGGCCTACTACCTGGGCGAGGAGGTGGGGGCGGAGGGCCTGAGGGCCCACCTCGCCGAAGGCCTGCCGGAGTACATGGTGCCCGCGGCCTACGTGCGCGTGGAGGCGTGGCCCCTGACGCCCAACGGGAAGCTGGATCGCAAGGCGCTGCCGGCCCCGGAGGGTGGGGCCTTCGGAGCGAGGGCCTACGAGGCGCCCGAAGGGGAGATCGAGGAGGCGCTGGCGGCGATTTGGGCCGAGGTGCTGAAGGTGGACCGCATCGGTCGCCAGGACAACTTCTTCGAGTTGGGGGGCCACTCCCTGCTGGCAGTGAAGGTGATCGAGCGCCTGCGCCGGAACGGGTTGCGGGTGGACGTTCGCGCCTTTTTCTCAAAACCGCGGCTGGCGGAGCTTGCCAAATCCATCGGAAAGCAAAGCCGTCCCGTTCAGGCTCCCCTCAACTTGATTCCGGATGTCGGAGTGCCTGTTTGTAATTCTATGAAAGAAGTGCGGATATGACATTGGAAACGCTGCTGCTCGATCTCGAGTCTAAGAACATCTGGCTTCGCAGGGATGGCGAGGAGCTCGTCATCCTGGGTAGCCCCGAGGCCTTGGACTCGGAGCTGATAAGCCGGTTGCGAACCCATAAGGGCTCCCTGCTTCATCGGCTCGCCGAGGGGGGCCAGACGGGGAGCTCCGCCCCGGTGGAGATCACGCCGGAGATGCTGACGATGGTGGACCTCACGCCCGCCGAGATCGATTCCATCGTTGACCGCGTTCCGGGGGGCGCGAGGAACGTCCAGGATATCTATCCGCTGGCTCCGCTGCAGGAGGGCCTTCTCTTTCATCATCTGATGGCCCCGGAAGGGGATCCCTACCTGCTTTCGCTCATGCTCGCCTTCGATTCGCGCGCGCGGCTGGACGATTACTTGAACAGCCTGCAATCGGTCATCGATCGGCACGACATCCTGCGCACGGCCGTGTTGTGGGAAGGGCTTTCCGAGCCGGTCCAAGTGGTGTTGAGGAAGGCTCGCCTCGTGGTGGAAGAGATCGTACTGGATGCTTCGGAAGGAGAGGGGGCCGAACAGCTGTACGCTCGCTTCAATCCTCGACACTACCGGATTGATGTTCGTCAGGCTCCTTTGATGAGGGTCTTCGTCGCCCAGGACGCTGCCCGCGGACGTTGGCTACTGCTGATGCTCCTCCAACACCTTGCGGGGGACCACACCACCGTGGAGGTGATGCAGGAGGAAGTCAGAGCCCACCTCCTGGGGAGGGCGGATCGTTTGCCGCCGCCCCAACCCTTTCGGAACCTGGTCGCGCAGGCGCGTTTGGGGCGGGACGAGGAGGAGCAGGAGGCCTTTTTCAGGAGGATGCTCGCGGACGTGGACGAACCGACCGCGCCGTTCGGGCTGGTGGACGTCTTCGGGAACGGATCGGGAACCACCCAGGCCGAGCTTCCTCTCGACGCGGACCTGGCGAAGAGGCTGAGGGAACGGGCCCGCAGGCTGGGCCTCAGCGTGGCCAGTCTTTTTCATCTGGCGTGGGCCATGGTCCTGTCCAGGGTTTCGGGCCGGGAGGACGTGGTGTTCGGCACCGTCCTGGTCGGGCGCATGCAGGGCGGGGATGGGGCCGACCGGGCGATGGGGCCCTTCATCAACACCCTGCCGCTGCGGATTCGCGTCGGGAATGAGCCTGCGGAAGCCAGCGTTCGGGCCGCCCACGAGCTTCTGGCGGAGCTTCTTCTCCATGAGCAGGCCTCCCTAGCCCTCGCCCAGCGCTGCAGCTCCGTCCTGCCGCCGGCGCCCCTCTTTTCCGCGCTACTCAACTATCGGCACGATGCGGAGACCGAACCGGGCTCCGAATCCGCCGATTGGGAGGGCATCGAGACCCTTTTCGCGGTGGAGCGGACCAACTATCCCCTCACGCTATCGGTGGACGACCTCGGAGAAGGATTCCGGCTCACGGCGAAGGTGCATGAATCGATCGACCCGATGCGGATCTGCCGATTCATGCACGTCGCCCTCGATAGGCTCGTGGGGGCCTTGGAGACGGCGCCGTCCCGGCCGATCCGGAGCGTCGACGTGATGCCCGAAGCGGAAGCCCGTCAGCTGGTGGAAGGGTGGAACGCCACGGAGGCGGCCTTCCCCGAAGAGTGCATCCATGAGCTTTTCGAGGCCCAGGCAGAGAAGGCGCCGCACGCGGTGGCGGTGGTCCACCAGGGCGTGGGGCCGAGCTAGGGGGGGTGGAATGCACGGGCCAATCGCCTGGCGCACTACCTGCGCGAACGGGGGGTCGGTCCGGACACCCGCGTGGCCATCTGCGTGGAACGGGGCTTCGAGCTGGTGGTGGGCCTGCTGGCGATCCTGAAGGCCGGCGGCGCCTACGTGCCCATGGACCCGATGTATCCGATCGAACGCAGAAGGCAGATGGTCCTGGACAGTGCGCCGGTGGCGCTGCTCACTACCGGGCGCCTGGAAGGGGCGTTCCAGGGGTTGGACCCCCTTCTTCCGGTGCTCGATCTTGCTGCGGAGGTCCCTCTGTGGAAGGACCGGCCGGCGGGCAATCCGGCCCGCGCCGATGTGGGGCTGAGGCCGGAGCATCTGGCCTACGTGATCTACACCTCGGGCTCCACAGGGACGCCCAAGGGCGCGGGCGTTCGACACCAGGGGCTTCAGAACCTGCTTCACTGGTACACCCGGGAGCTGGGCCTTTCCACGGGCGACGGGGTCCTGGTCGTCACCTCGTGCGCCTTTGATCTCACGCAGAAGAACATCTTTGGGCCCCTGATCACCGGGGTTCGGCTGCACCTGGCAGCCGAACCCTTCGACCCGAAGGCCATTCTCAAGCAGGTGGTCCGCGAACGCGTCAACCTGATGAACCTGACGCCCAGTGCCTTCCATGCGCTCATCGATGCGAGCACGGACGGGGAGCTTCACGGGCTTCGGCTGGTGATCCTGGGGGGTGAGCCCATCCAGCCCTCCAAGCTCTTGGAGCTCAAAGAGCCCCGACCCCGCTTCATCAATGGTTACGGCCCCACGGAATGCAGCGCGGTGGTGGCTTTCCATCGCCTGTCGGTCGACCTCGAAGGCTACCGCAACCGCTCCGTGCCCTTAGGGAGGCCCATTCCGAACAGTCGCTTGTACGTCCTGGATGCCTTTCAGCGGCCGACGCCCGTGGGTGTCGTCGGGGAGATTCATATCGGAGGTGTACCGGTCGGGCGGGGCTACCTGAACCGTCCGGAGCTGACGGCGGAGCGTTTCGTGAAGGATCCCTTC
>CAYSXG010000416.1:0-3635 GCA_964434895.1 uncultured Solibacteraceae bacterium
TAGGAGCGAAAAATGAACGCGAAGGTGGCGATGAGATAGAGGCGGGAGTCGGGCATGGGGAAAGTGTGGCAGAACCCGCGGGACCCCTTGGCTTCGGCGCCTTCCCGCGCCACCATCGGGGCGTGATGCCTTCCCCGGTCCTGGCGGCCCTCCCCCTGCTCTGCGGCTTCCCGAGCCGGGACCAGGCCCGGCTCGAAAGGCCCCAGCTCCGGGCCGAGCTCCGGCTGGCCGCGGGGGACCCCGTGGTGGCCGCCCTCACCTTCAGGCTGGCGGAGGGCTGGCACCTCTACTGGAAGAACCCCGGGGATTCGGGCCTTCCCCCGGAGGTGGCCTGGACCCTGCCCCCGGGCTGGGTGGCCGAGCCGCTGCGCTTTCCGGTGCCCCGGGCCCTTCGGCAAGGCGAGGCCGTGGACTTCGGCTACGAAGGCACCGTCACCTTCCTGGCCACCCTGCGGCCTCCCACCGGGGAGAGGTCCGCGGACCTCGTCTTCACGGCGGCCCTGGACTGGCTGGTCTGCAAGGAATCCTGCGTGGCGGACCGGGGCGTCCTTTCCGTGGCCCTGGGGGACCTCGGGGCCCGCATCGGGGTCCTGGAGCTGGCCGGCGCGAAATCCTGGATGCCGGCCCCCTCCCTCGAAGGCCTCCAGGTCGGGCCGGCCTGGATGAAGGCGGAAGGGGGGCGCTGGACGACGGTGTTGGCCTTCGGAGGCCCCGAGGCCCCCCGGGTGGAGGCCTTCTTTCCGGAGCTTCCGGATGGATTTTCCGTCCTTCACCGCGACATCGTTCTCGAGCGGGGACGGGTGTGCATCCCCATTCGCCCGAACCGAGCCGGGGCCCGGCTTCAGCGGCTCCGCGGCCTGTTGAGCCTGGGCCCCCGCGCCGTCGAAGTGGATCTGCCCATCACCGAGGCTCCCTGATCCGGAGGTTCCCGTGAAACCCCTCGTCACCCTTTTCGCCCTATCCAGCCCGGTGTTGCTCGCGGCCGGACCCGAGGTGGGCCAGCCCGCCCCGGCCTTCGCCGTCGCGGACGTCCAGGGCCGTCCCGTGTCCCTGGCCGCCCTCCGGGGCCGGGCCGTGGTGCTGGAATGGACCAACCCCGGCTGCCCCTTCGTGCAGCGCCACTACCGGAGCGGCGCCATGCCGGCCCTCCAGCGCCAGGCCCGGGAGCTGGGAGCCGTGTGGATCACGGTAAACAGCACCTGCAAGGGCCACGAGAACTACGTGGAACCGCGCGCCCTCCTCCAGGCCTACGAGGCGTGGAAGGCCGCCCCCGCCCACCTGGTGGCCGATCCCGAGGGCCGGCTCGGCCGTGCCTACGAGGCGCGCACGACGCCGCACGTCTTCGTCATCGACGCGACGGGGCTGCTGCGCTACATGGGCGCCGTAGACGACGATCCCCGGGGCACCCGAGGCGAGCGCACCGCCTTCGTCCTGGAGGCGCTGAAGGCTCTGCGGGCAGGGCGGAGTCCGGTGATTACGTCCAGTAAGCCCTACGGCTGTTCGGTGAAGTACGGGAGCTGAGTCCGAATAGCACGAGGGGTGGACCCATGGGAAAGGCCGGGGTGGATCTATGCCCCGGCCCCCGGGGCGTGCTGGGATGGGACCTGGCCGGGATGCCCGACACGACTTCCGGCGAGACCTCCCCTGGGCCAGACCCCTGCCGGCCCGTTTCCTTGAAAGGACATCATGCGCCACGCCCTTCTTGCCCTCTTCCTGGCCGGTTCTGCGGCCCTCAGCGCCGGCGAGGCCCGCTGGGGCCTCCAAGGCACCGTCAGCTCTTCCCAGGGGGATCTCAAGGACCTCACCAGCGATGCGGGCTTCGGCGCGGGGGTCTTCGTGGACTTCGACCTGGGCCACGGCCACGTGCTGCGCCCCCGTTTCGACTACGTCTACTACCCGGAGAAGACCAGCACGGAGACCGGCGTCATCAATGGTCAGTCGACCAAGTTCAGCGTGAAGTGGAGCACCAACAACGCCGCCTACGGCATGGACTACCTGTACTACTTCGAGGGCAGGCCCATGGGGGGTCACCTCATCCTCGGCCTCGACGGCTCCCGCTACGAAATCAAGGCGACCTCCTCTGAAACCGCCGGTTCCAACACGGCCTCGGACAGCTTCCGTGGGAAGAGCAGCACCAAGCTGGGCTACGTCGTCGGCATGGGCTACGACTGGCCCAACCACTGGGGCCTGAACGTCCGCTACACCTCCGTGAAGATCGACGACGGCAATTTCAACGCCATCAACGCGGGCCTCACCTACCACTTCTGATCCCCCCCGCTTCCTGCGCCCCGCCCCGGCGGATCCAGCCGGAGGCGGGGCGCCTCGTTTCCGCCTTCCCTTCCCTGCACGGGTCGCTCAGAACCAGGCCCAGCGAAGGCCGCCCGGCGGATCGAAGGCCGCCCATTCCAGGTGGAGGATGCGCCGGCGCCGGGGCTCCGCGGCGCGATCGGAACCGTGGAGCAGCAGGGGCCGCATGAGGAGCACCTCGCCGCGCCGGGCGGGCAGGTGGAGGGCGGGCGAGCGGGCGGCCAGGTCCGCGATGGCCCCGTCGTCGAGCCTGCCGAAGCGATGGGTGCCGGGCAGCACCTTCAGGGCGCCCTGGGCTTCCCGGGCCTCGTCCAGGTGGATGCGCGCGGCGAGCACCTGGGCCATCAGCTCCGCCGGGGCCTGGGCGTGGTAGAAGTGGGCCTTGGGCGTCCAGGCCGAAAAGCCCGGGACCTCCCGGGCCTCGGCGAAGGCCAGGGTGGTGTCCTGGTGCCAGGCCAGGGCCCAGTTCTCCTCCTCGGTCTTGTCCAGGAAGAAGGCCCGGATGGGCCGGGCCCCCGGGCCCAGGACCCCCTCCACCAGCGCCCCAAGGCCCGCGGAGACCGCCCAATCCTCCAGGGGCCCCAGGGGGGCGGGCCTCCGGCTGAAGGCCCCCCGAACCTCCAGCAGGGCCTCCAGGGCCCGGACCCGGTCCTCTTCCACGAGGAGGGGGGCCCTGGCCCAGCCGTCCCGATCCAGGCCCTCGAGCCATTCCGCCGCCCTCATCGTCCCCCCTTCCGAAGCCGTGAAGGAGGGTACCCCAGGGGGAGTTGACAAAACGAACGTTCGTTCTATTAT
The DNA here is from genome assembly GCA_964434895.1 of uncultured Solibacteraceae bacterium. Lineage (GTDB taxonomy): Bacteria > Acidobacteriota > Holophagae > Holophagales > Holophagaceae > CAYSXG01. The sequence continues at coordinate 3,103 of CAYSXG010000416.1, forward strand.
TGCTCATGGTGGCCCTATGACCTCGGTGACCCTTCCCTCCCGCTCTTCCCAGACGCCCCGCCGGGCGGGCCGGGGCGCCGTGACCCGCCAGGCCATCCTGGCCGAGGCCATGGACCAGGCCTCCCTCCACGGGCTGGAGGGCCTCAGCATCGGGGCCCTGGCGGAGGCGCTGGAGATGAGCAAGAGCGGCCTCTTCGCCCATTTCGGATCCAAGGAGGAGCTCCAGGTCGCCACGGTGCAGGCGGCCCGGGAGCGCTTCAGCGAGGCGGTGCTGAGGCCGGCCCTGAGGGCCCCCAAGGGCCTGCCCCGCCTCTGCTCCGCCCTGGGGGCCTGGCTGGACTACGCCCAGGGAGACATGTTCCGGGGGGGCTGCTTCTTCGCCGCGGCGGCCACGGAATTCGACGGGCGGCCCGGCCCCGTGCGGGACGCGGTGGCCTCCGTCATGTTGGAGTGGCGCGGGGTGCTGGCCCGGCCGGTGCGGGAGGCCGCGGCCCGGGGCCCCCCTGCCCCCGCCGCGGATCCCGAGCCCCCGG
>CAYSXG010000417.1:0-3631 GCA_964434895.1 uncultured Solibacteraceae bacterium
TGGAGGAGGCCCTGGCCGCGGTGTGGTCGGAGCTCCTGGGCCAGGAGCGCATCGGCCGCCACGACAACTTCTTCGAATGCGGCGGACACTCCCTCATGGCCGTGCGGGTGGTGAACCGTTTCAGGGGCCTGGGCCTCGATCTGCGGATCGCCGATCTCTTCGCGCACCCGACGGTGGCCTCCCTCGCGACGCGGGCGGAGAGGCCCGGAGGCGGGCCCTCGGAGGAGGGGGCCCTCCTCGTCCGGGCCGGCTCCCCTTCGGAACCGCCCCTCTTCCTGGTCCACGACGGCTTCGGGGATATCAACCACGCCCGGCGTCTCGCGGTCCACCTGGAAGGGGACTTCGCCGTCTACGGCCTGCTCTGCGCCGCGGCCCACGAGGAACAGCCCTCCACCGTCCCGGCCATGGCCGCCCGCCTGGTCTCCCTGATCCGTCGGGCGCGGCCCGAGGGCCCCTACCGCCTCGCTGGCTGGTCCTTCGGGGGAACCCTCGCCTACCAGGTGGCCGCCCAGCTGCTGGAGGCCGGCCAGGCCGTGGAATTCCTGGGGATGATGGACACCCACTACGGGGGCCTCGCGGACCTCGGCGACCCGGAGCCCCCGGAAGAACAGGAATGGCTGCTGCGCTGGATCCAACCGCTGCTGGGCCAGCTGGAGGATCCGGCCCCCGCCCGCCGGGCCATGGAAGAGGCCGCCTTGACCCTGGACTTCGAGGCCCTAGTGCGCCGGGGCCAGGAGCTCTCCCTCCTGCCCACCGAGCTTTCCGTGGACGAGGTCCGCGGGCAGCTGGCCCAGCTCCGGACCTTCCTCCGGGCGAACGCCGCCTACCTCGCCGAAGCCCTGCCCATCCCCTGCCACCTCTTCGCCGCCGAGGGGGAAGGGGGCTCTCCGAAGCTCCGGGGCTGGGATGCGGTCCTCCCCGAGGGGCGCATCCATGCGATCCCGGTCCCCGGGGATCACTTCTCCATGATGCAGGCCCCGCACATCCGAAACCTCGGGGAGGTCCTCTCCCGGGCCCTGCGGGCGGCGAAGGAGGGGCGGCCACCGAGCCTCCACGTAGGTCCCGTGGGCGGGGAAGGGGAGGTCGTCTGGCGGCGGCGGGCCTCGCTGGAAGCGCCGGTGGAACCATGACGAGCCCGGCCCCCTCCTCGACCCGCGCCGCCCTCTTCGCGGACCGCAACTTCCGCTGGCTCTTCGGCGGGGCGGCGGTCTCGCTGCTGGGGGACCAGTTCACCCTGGTGGCCCTGCCCTGGCTGGTCCTGAAGCTCACCGGGGACCCCCTGGCCCTGGGGGGCGTGCTCGCGGTGCAGTACCTGCCCCGGGCCGTCTTCATCCTCATGGGCGGGGCCCTGGTGGATCGCCATTCGCCGAAGCGGGTGCTGGCCCTCACCAAGTGGGTCAATGCGGGCCTCCTGGGCCTCCTGGCCCTGCTGGTGGCGACGGGCACCCTGTCCCCCTGGATGGTCTACGCCATGGCCCTGGCCACGGGCCTCGCCTCGGCCTTCGGCTACCCGGCGGGGACCTCCATCCTGCCCCAGGCGCTGCCTTCGGAGCTCCTGGAGGCGGGGAACGGTTTCATGATGGGCCTGGGGCAACTGACGGTCCTCCTGGGGCCGGTGGTGGCCGGGGCCTGGATCGCCCTCTTCAGCGGGCCCGGCTCCGCCCTGCTCGGGCGCGGCATCGCGGATGGTCGGGGCCTGGGGGCCGCCTTCGCCGCGGACGCCCTGAGTTTCGCCGTCTCGGCCTGGACCCTCGGCCGGCTCCGGGTCGCGCCGCTCCGCTCCGAACCTGTGGAGAGCGGAGTCACCACCGCCATCGGCGAGGCCCTGCGGCATTTTTGGAAGGACCGCCCCCTGCGGCTGCTCTGCCTGTACTACGCCGGCATCGCCTTCTGCGTCGAAGGGCCCGTCCGCGTGGCCCTTCCCCTGCTGGCCCACCGGCAGCTGGCCGGCGGGGCCGCGGCCCTGGGGCTCCTGATGGCGGCCTACGGGGGGGGCATCCTCGTGGGCACCGGGGCCTACGGACTGAGGCCGGACCTGCGCCTGGGCACCCTCGGCACCATGGTCCTGCTGGCGGACGGCCTCATCGGCCTGGCCTTCCTGCCCCTGGGGGGGATCCGGGCCCCCTGGCAGGGCATGCTGCTGCTGGCCCCCGTCGGACTGCTGGACGGCCTCGTCCAGGTCCCCGTCTTCACCTGGATCCAGCGGCGGATGCCCCCGCGCATGCTGGGGCGCTCCATGAGCCTGTTCATGTTCATCTTCATGGTGCTCTCCCCCCTGTCCGCGGCGCTGACGGGGGCCCTGTTGAGGAGCCTCTCCCTCCGCAGCCTCTTCGCGGGCAGCGGCCTCCTCCTGCTGGCCCTGGTCCTGGCGGGCTTCGCGGGGACCTCCCTGCGGGACCTGGAGGATCCGGCGGAGGGCTTGGAGGAGGCTCCAACCTAAATGGACCTTCCCTAAACCCGGGCTCAGTGGAGGGTATTGCTCCCGGGCTCCGACAGGCCCCGGCCGGTGAGGGTGAATTCCATCAGCTGGATCATCCGGTCGCACAGCTCCACCAGGCTGCCGGATTCCAGCAGGAAGAGCTTTTCCACCGGCGCGAAGTCCAGGGCCATGCCCAGGGTGTTGAGCAGGACCTCGTGGGACATGCCCAGGCCCAGCAGCTCCTCCACCTGGGCCTGGATCCCGTGCTGGTCCGCGTAGCGATGGAGGACCCCCCGGAAGCGCGCCTCCTGCGAGGCGTCGCCCTCCTCCGTTCCGCCGAAGGGCAGGGGCTGGACCCGGGCCTGGCGATAGGCCCGGCCGGGAATCTCGTCCAGGATCCGCAGGGTCTGGACCCCCTGGACCAGGAGGTGCCAGCGGCCGTCCTCCTGGGGCTCCGCCTTCACGATGCAGGCCAGGGTCGAGGTGGGGAAGAAGGGGGCGTCCTGGGGCAGGGGGTCCATCTGGTGGGGGTCCTTGGCCAGGGCGAGCACGAAGTGGCGGTGGGTGGCCAGCTCCTCGGCGGTGAGCTGGCGGTAGCGGGGCCCGAAGATGGTGAGGGGCGGGTCGCCATTCCCCTTCGAGATGTCGCCGAACACCTGATCGTAGGGGCGGTTTTCCTTGATGATGTAAATGATGTGTTCGATGGGGGAAGCCGCGCCGACTTCGCGCGGAATGACCGAGGGCGCCTGCGGCTCGCGCGCCATCGCCAGTTGCGAATCGTTGTATGGGGTGTTGGCCTGCACCTGTTTCGTGTAGCCGGCCAGCTTCTCACTCAGGCCGGCCAGCGGAATCATTTCAATGCTGCCCTTTTGCAGCGTCTTGATGGATTCGTCGCCATTCCACTTCGATGCGAGCGGGCTTCCCGGACCTTTCACGTCAGGGTATGCGGCCTGCCCTTTGCTGTTGCCCACGTACAGCATCTGGCCGCCTTCGGCCAGCGCCAGGGCGGAAGGATACCAGCCGGTTGGGATGAAGCCCACAACTTCGCTGTGTGCGGCGCCCGCGATATTGACCACCGCAATCGAATTGTTGTCGGCGTTGGCCACGTAGAGAAGCTTGCGCGCAGCATCGATCTCCAGCGCATCGGGCGTGGAGCCTTCGGGCGCCATCGGGGAGAGCGTGGTCGAGATGCGCTCGATGACCTTCTGCGGA
>CAYSXG010000418.1:0-1739 GCA_964434895.1 uncultured Solibacteraceae bacterium
TCCAGGGCCTCGAAGAGCTGCTTCTTGATCTCCCACTTCTCGGTGGCGGCTTCGATGGCGAAGTCCACGTCCTTGAAGGCTTCCAGGTCCGTGGTGGTGCGGATGCGGCCCAGTACCGCGGCCTTCTCCTCGGCGCTCAGCTTGCCCTTGTCCACGCCCCGCTGGAGGTTCTTGTCGATGGTGGCCAGGCCCTTCTGGAGACCCGCCTCCGCGATGTCCTGCATGAGAACGTCGAAGCCCGCCTGGGCGAAGACGTGGGCGATGCCGTTGCCCATCTGGCCGGCGCCGACGACGCCGATGGTCTGGATGCTCATGGTGATTCCTCCGAACCTTCTAGGGTACCGGAGGTACGATCCCTAGCCGGTCACGGAATCCAGCCACTCCGGTAGCTCCGCGATGGAATCCAGGCGCACGTAGCCGTGCCGCACGGGATCTGCGTCCGGAACCTGCTCGTGCTCCCAGGTCACCTCGTAGGGGATGTGGATGGCGCGGCCCCCGAGGGCCACCACCGGCAGGACGTCGGACTTGACGGAATTGCCGACCATGAGGAAGCGCTCGGGATTGATGGCGTGCCGCCGGAGGACGGCCGCATAGGCCTCCTGGTCCTTTTCCGAAAGGATCTCCACGCGGGCGAAGTGGTGGCCGAGGCCGCTGCGGGCCAGCTTGGACTCCTGGTCGAAGAGGTCCCCCTTGGTGATGACCATGAGCTCGTAGGCCGGCGCCAGGGCCTCCAGCACCGGGGCCACCCCCGGCAAAGGATCCACGGGGCTCTGGAGCATCCCCTTCCCGAGATCGATGATCTTCTGCACCTCCGAGCCTGGGATCCGGCCCTCCGTGAGCTCCACGGCCGTCTCGACGAGGGAGAGGACGAACCCCTTGACGCCGTATCCGAAATGCCGGAGGTTCCGCCGCTCGGCGGCCTCCATGCGGGCGTTGATCCAGGCGTCGTCATGGTAGGACCGGAGCAGGTCCCGAAAGGCTTCCTGGGTCTCCCGGAACAGGTTCTCGTTGTGCCAGAGGGTGTCGTCGGCGTCGAAGGCGATGGTGCGGATCGGGAGGGTCATGGGGGAACCATCCTAGCGTCGCCACAGCCGCCGCGGGTAGGATGCTCCAGAAATCCAAGAAGCACCTACCTGGAGTCGCCCATGCGGTTGCTGCTCGCCCCCCTCCTGTGCCTGGGACTAGGGGCCCAGGCTCCTCCCGCTCCAGGCCCGCGGTCGGGGACGGACCTCAGGGTGGGTCCCGCCACCCTCCACTACCGTGAGCAGGGGGCGGGGCCGCTGATGGTGCTCCTCTCCGGCGGGCCTGGCTTCGCCAACTACCTGGACTCCCTCGCGGAGGGGCTGGCGGCGCGCCATCGCTGCATCCTGCCGGACCAGCGGGGCACGGGGAAATCCACGGTGACCCCCCTGGACGGAAGCACCCTCAGCATCGCCGTCCTGGTGGAGGACCTGGAGGCCCTGCGGCGGCACCTGGGGGCGGCGAAATGGACGGTGCTGGGCCACAGCTGGGGGGCCATGCTCGGCATGGCCTACGCCGCGGCCCACCCGGAGGCGGTTCAGTCCCTGGTGCTCCTGGATAGCGGGGGCATGACCATGGACTTTGCCCCCGTGCTGGACGACAACATTCACGGCCGCCTGCTTCCCTCGGACCTGGAAACCGAGGCCTACTGGCGGGACCCGGAGCGGGAGAAGGCCGACCCAGACCGGGCGGGGGCCAGGGCCCCCCAGGCGGTGCCC
>CAYSXG010000418.1:1749-3623 GCA_964434895.1 uncultured Solibacteraceae bacterium
GTGGCGCGGAGGCGGCGCGGGGTGCGGCCGAGTTCGCATAGCTGGGCGTCATGGTCGCACCCGTGGCCGGCGTCATCCGCAAGGAGCCGGGCAGTTCCTACGATCTGCGCGAGGCCATGAAGCGCATGGGGCGCCCCACCCTGGTCATCCAGGGGCGCCAGGACCCCATGGATCCCTCCAACGCCTACGAGCTGCACCTGGGCATCCCGGGCTCGAAGCTGGCCTTCATCGAGAAGGCGGGCCACTTCCCCTGGGTCGAGCAGCCGGAGGCGACCTTCCAGGCCCTGGAGTCCTTCCTGCCGCAGCGATGAGCGGATTCGCGCCAGGCCGCGGCCGGCGGCAGGGCCTTTCGCGGGAGCACGCCCGGGCGCATCGCCTCCGGATTCGTGGGATCAGGGCGCGGTGATGGTAACCGCGCAGGTGGCGAGGAAGCCGCCGTCCGCCGTCGTGGCGGTGATGGTGGCGGTGCCGGCGGTCAGGGGGATGATCCTGCCCCCCGCCACCGTGGCCACGGCCGGGTTGCTGGAGGTCCAGGACAGGGCCTTGGTGGTGGCTCCGTAGGGCGCGACCACCGGGGTGATGGCGCCCGCGGCACCACCCGCCTGGAGCGTCAGCACGGCGGGGCTCAGGGAAAGCCCGGCGACCGGAGTCGGAGTCGACGAGACCGCGGCGATGGTTTGGGGGGCGTAGAGGCTGCTCCCCAAGTCCGCGTCGCTGACGGCGAAGACGAAGAACTTGTTGGGACCGGCCACGGACACGAAGTCGTTGTCGTTGGCGATCCACAGGGTGTGCTTGGTGATCCCGCCCATGACCAGGTCCGGCCCGAAGGCCACCCCTTCGATCTTGGCCGGAATGTTGGTGTCGCTGATGCCGGCCGCGTTCAGGGCGGCCCGGATGTCCAGGAACAGGCTCTTGGATACGGCCAGCGGGAGGAGGTTCGCCTCCCCGGACAGGGCGCCGATGTCCGCGGCTCCGGACAGGTCGATCTTGTAGAGGCGCTTGATCACGGCGGAACTGCCGTCTCCCAGGCCCTTCCCGTCCCGCTCGTCCACCAGGAACTCGTGGTTGTTGATGGCCACGATCTCGCTGCTGTTGTAAGACTTTCCGTTGATGTCGTTGGCGTACGCGAACTGGTGCGTGGCGCCGGTGGCCACGTCGATGGTGACGATGCGGTTCACCTTGGCGCCGTCCCCCCCGTCCTGCAGCAGGGCGCTCTGGACGAACCCCACCAGGGTCGTGCCGTCCGGCGTGATGGCCAGGCCTTCCATGCCCTTATTGGCGACGCGGCCGCTGGTGTTGCCGATGATTTCAGCGGCTCCGGTGGGGCTGAGGTTAGCCACGTAGAAGCCCGCAGGCAGGGTGTAGGTGCGGATCCGGCGGCCCGTGACGCGGTCGAACTGGTAGACGCAGGGACCGTATTCGTCCGCGACGAAGACGCTGGCGCCGTCGTTGGAGACGCGGATGGCCTCGGGGTCCAGGCGGGCGTTCAAGGGATTTCCGGAGGCCCCGGCGGCGAAGCCGTCGGAACGGCCGGTGAAGTAGCTCAGGCCGCGGGACGCGCCCAGGGCGAGGACGTCGGAGACGGCGGCCCCCGTGGCGTTGCCGAAGCTGAGGGTGTCCTGGGTCCCGAGAAGAGTCGTGTTGACCATCACCGGGGCGAGCAGGTAAGGCAACCCCGCGCCGGGATTGGGGGTGAGGGTCAGCTGCAAGGTATGGAAACGGGCGATGTAGGAGGTCGTGTTATCGATGGCCGCGTTGTAGGCCACGGCATTGGGCCCCCGATCGGGAATGGCCAGGAAGGTGTTCCCGCCGGCCCAGGCCAGGCCGGAGCCCATGCCCCCCAGGATGCTGGCGGGATTTCCGTTCTCCAGGGT
>CAYSXG010000419.1:0-3623 GCA_964434895.1 uncultured Solibacteraceae bacterium
CGCGGCCCACCGGGGGCACACGATGGTGGAGCGCCTGCTCGCCTTCACCCGGCGGACCCCGCTCCACCGCACCCGGCAGAACCTCAACGCCCTGGTGGAGCAGTGCCACGCCATGTTGGAGGGCACCCTCCCCGCCGGCATCCGCTGGGACGTCCGCCTCTTCCCGGGCATCCCCGACATCGAACTGGACGGGGGCCAGCTCAACCAGGTGCTGGTGAACCTCATCATCAACGCCCGGGACGCCATGGGGAAGACCGGCGTCCTGGCCCTCCGCACGGGCCAGCTCACCCTCACCCACGAGGAGGCCCTGCGGCACCAGCAGCCCCAAGGTACCTATGCCTTCATCGAGGTGGGGGACTCCGGGTGCGGCATCCCCAAGGACAAGCTGGGGACCATCTTCGAGCCCTTCTTCACCACCAAGGGGGACCACGGCACCGGCCTGGGCCTCGCCATGGCCCAGGGCATCGTGGAAAGCCACAACGGCTGGTTCCGGGTCTGGAGCGACCCGGGCAAGGGCACCCGGTTCCGGATCCTGTTCCCCCTGGAGGAAGTGGAGACCCCCGACCCCCTGGACCTCCTCCCCTGCGACGACTGGCCTAGCGGCCCCCGCTACGCACGAGAAGCGGCTCCTTGATGCCCGCCAGGCGGGCGAAATTCAGCAACTTCTCCAGATGGGACTGGGATAGCCGGGTGGCCGGGGAGCACAACAAGCATCCCGTCCCGGTGTTCAACGTAGTTGGCCAGGACTTGGCCCACCGCGATGTCCCGCAGCTGGGCCAGGTGGGGGGCCTCCGACGCCGCGGACGGGGGCGCGAAGACCTCCTCCAGGGCCTCCAGGACCCGCGGATCGTAGCGGGCGGCGTTCAGCTTGAGCTGCTCCAGGGGGATGACCCTCGACTTGCGCTTGGCCTCCATGTCCACGAATTCCAGCAGGGGGCGCAGGATGCGGGCGCCCAAGGGAATGGCCTCGCCCACCACCTCGTCGTGGGGAAAGCCGCCTCCGCCGTAGTTCTTGTTCTGGTAGTGGATGATCCGAGCCACCTCTTCCAGCCGCGGGATGTGACCCAGGAGCCGGCCGCCGATTTCCGGCAGCCGGGTGATGGCCTCCTGCTCCTCGAGGCTCAGGATCCCCCCGGACCTCATCCTCCCGACCAGGTCCGGCGGCAGGGTCACGGAACCGATGTGGCAGAGCTGGGCCGCCAGCCCCAGGGACCAGGACTCCTCCGCCCCGAGCGCCTCCGCCACCCGGAGGGCGTATTCCTTGAGGGTCTGGGCCCGGCCGAAGGCGAGGGGATCGCTCATGGCCAGGACCTTCGTGAGCACCTGGATGCTCCCTCCGAGGGTCTTCTCCAGCAGCTCCCGCTCGGCGGTGACCAGCTGGTGCTGGTGGATGCCCGCGTCCACCGCCAGGACCAGCCCCTCCGAAGAGCAGGGCTTGGTCAGGAAGCGGAAGACGTGGCCCTGGTTCACCGCGTCCATGGCGGTCTGCTGGTCCGCGTTGCCCGTGAGCATGATCCGGGTGGTGTCCCCGCACAGGGCCTCCGCCTCCCGCAGGAAGGCGATGCCGTCCATCTTGGGCATGCGCATATCCGCCACCACCACCGCGTAGGGGCCGTGTTTTCGCATGGCCATGAGGGCCTGCTCCCCGCCCAGGGCTACGTCCATGGCATAGCGCTTGTGGAGGTTGCGGTAGTAGGCCGAAAGGACGTTCTCGTCGTCGTCCACGAACAGGACCTTGGGCATCATGGGGCGCTCTCCTGGGCAAAGTAGGTAGCGAGAAGGGTCTTCCAGGCTTCGATCCGATCGGCCACGCCCACGAGGGCCAGGTAGTTGTGGTCGAACAAGGAGCGGTCGAAGGGGTGGTCCACCAGGGCGTCCGCCGCATGGACCGCCGCGAGGGGACCGAAGGTGGGCGGTCCCCCCCAAACCGGGTGGTGGTGGAGGGCCACCGCTTCCACGATGCCCGCCGGCAGCCCCCACAGGCCCAGGAGGTAGGCCCCCACCTGGGCATGGTTGGCCCCGAAGGCCTCCTGTTCAGCCACCAGGAGCTCCGCGTCCTCGGCCCGCACCCGCTGCCAGACCTCCCGATAGGCCCCCCCGAAGCCCGAGGCCAGAACGAGGATGCCGCAGTCGTGCAGGAGCCCCGCGGTGAAGGCCTCGTCGACGGAGGCGGACGAGACCCCCTCCTCCTTCGCGATGAGCCGGGCCCCCTGGGCCACCCTCAGGCTGTGCTCCATGAGCCGCATGGGGGGAATCGGCATCGCCGCCACGGTCCGGGCGTCGAGGCCCCCCACCACGCCCTGGACCAGCGCGAGGGATTTCACGGTCTCGAGACCCAAGTAGGCCACCGCCTCCCCGGGATGGGAGATCTGGCGGCGCAGGCCGAAGAAGGCCGAATTCACCAGCTTGAGGGCCATGGCGCTCAGGCCCAAGTCCTGGGCCACCAATTCCCCCACCTCCTGGGTGGTGGTCATGGGGTTCTCGAGGAGCTGGCTGATCCGCAGGTAGACCCCCGGAGGGGTGGGCAGATGCTCCATCCGCGCCACCAGGTCCTTCACCGATCCGCTGTCCACCATGTTGACCAAGAGGCTCGCCCTCTGGATGGTGGACCGCAGCAGCTCCGGCTCGCAGGGCTTGGAAAGGTACTGGTGGGTGGCCCCGAGGCACTGCAGGATCAGGTCCCGGTCCGCGTGGCCCGACAGCACGATGCGCACCACCCCGGGATGGCGCTGCAGGACCAGGTTCAGAAGTTCCGCCCCGCTCATGACGGGCATCCTCATATCCGTGACCACCACGTCGAAGGCCTCCTGGTCCAGGCGCGTCAGGGCGGCCTCCCCGCTCTCCACGAAGACCATTTCCCACTCCTCCCTCATGTGGCGGAGCATGCGCTGGAGGCCCTGGAGCACGAGGGGCTCGTCGTCCACGAAGAGGATGCGCTTGGTCCTCATGGCGCGCCTCCTGCGCGCCACCCTTCGGGCGTTGCCTTCGGCAACGTGGGCCTTCGCTCCTGCTTCGGCCTCATGGCAGTGTCTCCTGCGCGCCACCCTTCGGGCGTTGCCTTCGGCAACGTGGGCCTCCACCTATCGCACGCAAGCGTGCTCCCACTCGCCTTCGGCTCGCGGAGGCGGAGCCTCTGCTCCTGCTCCGGCCTCACGCCCCACTTCCTGTACGGCGCCCTGCGGGTCATCGGGCTGCGCCCGACGGTGGCCCTTCGCTCCTGCTCCGGCCTCATGGCAGCGCCGGGGGGTCGGCGGGGGGGACGATGGGCAGGCACACCACGAAGGTGGTGCCGCGGCCCGGTTCGGATTCGAAGGTCAGCGTCCCCTTGTGGTTCTCCACCACCGCCGAATGCACGATGGCCAGGCCCAGGCCCGTGCCCTTGCCCACGGGCTTGGTCGTGAAGAAGGGATCGAAGATCCGGGAACGCAGCGCCTCGGGGATCCCGCTCCCCGTGTCCTCCACCCGGATCTCCACCTGGTCTCCCAGGCTCCGGGTGGAGACGACGATGCGGCCCTTGCCCCCCGAGGAGCCCACCACGTCCGCGATGGCGTGGGCGGCCTTGACCACCAGGTTCAGGATCCCCTGGTTGAACTCCCCCGGGGAGCAGAACACCATCGGCAGAA
>CAYSXG010000420.1:0-3617 GCA_964434895.1 uncultured Solibacteraceae bacterium
CCCTGGACTGGGGCATCGCGGGGCCCGCGGTGCTGCTCACGGCCATGGGCGTCCTCACCCTCTTCTCCGCCGGGCGGGGCACCCCCCACGCCAACCTCTGGCTCAAGCAGCTGGGCTGGAACCTCGCGGGCTTCGCCTTCCTGGCCTACCTGGGCAACGCCAACCCCTCCCGCTTCCTGCGCTCCAGCCTCGGGGCCTACGTCGGGGGCATCCTGGCCCTGGTGGCGGTGCTCGCGGTGGGCAAGCGCATCGGAGGCGCCCAGCGCTGGATCGTGCTCGGGGGCCAGGCCTTCCAGCCCTCGGAGCTCATGAAGTGGCTCACCCTCCTCTTCGTGTCCCACCGGCTGGGCACCAAGCCTTTGGACCAGCTCACGAAGTGGGACTGGATGGGGGCCGTGGCGGCGGTGCTCTTCCCCATGCTGCTGGTCCTCAAGCAGCCGGACCTGGGCATGGCCCTCAGCTTCACGCCCATCCTCCTGCTCATCCCCCTGATGAGGGGCCTGCGCCTGAAGACCCTCCTCGTCGGGGCGGCCCTGGTGCCCCTCCTGGGCGTGGTGGCCTGGAAGAAGGTGCTCAAGCCCTACCAGAAGCAGCGCATCGAGACCTTCCTCAACCCCGGCAGCGATCTGCAGGGCAAGGGCTACCAGATCAACCAGAGCCGCATCGCCATCGGGGCCGGGGGCATCCTGGGCAAGGGCTTCACCTCCGGTTCCCAGACCCAGCTCAACTACCTGCCCGTGAAGACCACCGACTTCGTCTTCGCCGTGTGGGCCGAGGAGCGGGGCTACCTGGGGGTGCTCCTGGCCCTCGGCCTCTTCGGCGTCCTGCTTTCGCGCATCCTGGACGCCGCCTGGGCCGCCAAGACCGCCTCGGAGCTCTACTTCTGCGCGGGCACCACCGGCATCCTGGCCATGCACCTCTTCGTGAACGTGGGCATGGTGGCCGGGGCCCTGCCCAACAAGGGCATCGCCCTTCCCTTCTTCAGCTACGGCGGCAGCTCCACCCTCAGCTTCTTCCTGGCCCTGGGCCTGGTGATGGGGGTCTCGAGGCGGGCCAAGATGAAGTGAGGCACCGGCAGGTGTCGATTCCGGGGGCTCCTTCTATGCTGGTCCCATGGATCTGCGAACGCGCATGAAGGAACTGGCGGACCGGGTGCGCGAGCACCGCATCCGCTACTACGTGCTGGACCAGCCCGTGCTCTCGGACGCGGAGTACGACGCCCTGGAACGGGAGCTGAGGGAGCTGGAGGCGGCCCATCCGGACCTGGCGGACCCCAACAGCCCCACCCGGCGGGTGGGGGCGCCGCCGGTGGACTTCTTCGAAAAGGCCCGGCACCGGACGCCGATGCTCTCCCTGGACAACACCTACTCCGCCGAGGAGCTGCGGGAATGGGAGGCCCGTCTCCTGCGCCTGCTGCCGGGCACCGCCTTCGACTACGTGGCGGAGCTGAAGGTGGACGGCCTCTCCCTCTCCCTGCGCTACGAAGGCGGGGAGCTGGCGGAGGCCCTGACCCGGGGGGACGGGGAGAGCGGCGAGCGGGTGACCGACAACGCCCGCACCATCGCCGACATCCCCCTGCGCCTGCCCTCGGACGCGCCCTCGGAGATCGAAGTGCGCGGGGAGGTCTTCCTCTCCCGCCGCCGCTGGGAGGAGCTGAACCGGGAGCGCGACGCCGCCGGGGAGGCCCGCTTCGCCAACCCCCGCAACGCCGCCAGCGGCACCATGAAGCTCCTGGACAGCCGCGCCGTGGCCGGCCGCCGCCTCCAGTTCCTGCCCTGGCAGTGGCTCGGAGCCCCGGACCACGGCGCGGCCATGGGAGCCCTAGGGACCTGGGGCTTCGCCCGCATGCCGGCCCGCGTGGAAGGGGGCCTGGAAGCCGTCCTGGCCTTCGTCGAGGCCCAGCGGGAGGCCCGCCTGCGCCTGCCCTTCGATACGGACGGCGTGGTCATCAAGGTGAGGGACCAAGCTCTCCAGGAGCGGCTGGGCGCCACCGACCGGGTGCCCCGCTGGGCCATCGCCTTCAAATACCCCGCCGCCCAGGTCACCACCGTGATCCGCGCCGTGACCTGGCAGGTGGGGCGCACGGGCAAGCTCACGCCGGTGGCGGAATTGGACCCGGTGGAGGTGGCCGGCAGCACCGTGCGCCGGGCCACCCTCCACAACAGCGACGAGCTGGCCCGCCTGGGGGTGCGCCTGGGCCAGCGGGTCTTCATCGAAAAGGGGGGGGACGTCATCCCCAAGGTGGTGGCCGTGGTACCCGGGGAGCCGGAGGACCTGCCCGCCGTCGAGGTGCCCGGCGCCTGCCCCGTCTGCGGCGGGGAGGTGGGGAAGGCCGAGGAGGAGGAGGTGGCCATCCGCTGCCTCAACCCCGAATGCCCCGCCAAGCTCGCGGCCCGCCTCCTCCACTTCGGCTCCCGGGTCGCCCTGGACATCGAGGGCCTGGGGGAGGCCCTGGTGGAGCAGCTGGTGGCCGGAGGCCGCTTCCGTCATCCTTGGGAGCTCCTTTCCCTCCTGGCCGCGCCCCTGGAGGGCCTGGCCTACCTCGCGGGCCTGGAGCGCATGGCGGAAAAGAGCGCCGACAACGTCCTGCGGGCCCTGGACGCGGCGCGCACCAAAGCCCTCGGGCGCTGGATCCACGCCCTGGGCATCCCCATGGTGGGCTCCAAGACCGCCGATCTCCTGGCGGAGGCCACCCGGAGCCTGGGGGCCCTGTGGGCCCTGCCCGAAGCGGCCCTCCAGGCGGTGGAAGAGGTGGGGCCCAAGGTGGCCGCGGCCATCCGGGCCTACGTGGAGGCCCATCCGGACCTGCCCGCCCGCCTCGAGGCCTTGGGGGTCCACCCCGCCCCGCCGGAGGAACGGGACCTGGGCTCCCTCCCCCTGGCCGGCCAGATCGCGGTGGTCACGGGCACCCTGCCCACCCTCGGGCGGGAGGACGCGGAGGCCCTGCTCAAACGCCTCGGGGCCAAGGTGACCGGCTCCGTGTCCGCCAAGACCACCCTGCTGGTGGCCGGGGAGAAGGCCGGCTCCAAGCGGACCAAGGCCGAGGCCCTGGGCATCCCCATCCAGGACGAGGCCTGGCTCTTGGGCCAGGTTCATTAGGATTCCCCCCTTCAACCGATCAGGGGGCACGGGCCTCTATACCTTCGTCCTCCGGTGAACCCATGTCGCGCGCCTTCGGGAAGTTCCAGCTGATCCGCCCCCTGGGCCGAGGGGCCATGGGGGAGGTCTACCTGGCCCAGGACCCCGCCATCGGGCGGGAGGTGGCCATCAAGACCATCCGGCCCGACGCCGCGGTGGGCCAAGAGGCCCGGGATCGCTTCAACCGAGAAGCCCGGGCCGCGGGCACCCTGAACCACCCCAACCTGGTGACCATCCACGAATTCGGGGAGGACGGGGGCACCCTCTACATCGCCATGGAATTCGTCCCGGGGGAGGATCTGCAGGAGCTCGTCCAGGGGGGCCGGATGCAGCCTTCGGAGGCCCTCGAAATCATGGCCCAGGTCTGCGACGGCCTGGCCTACGCCCACGCCAAGGGGGTGCCACACCGCGCCATCAAGCCCTCCAACATCCCGGTGAGCCGCGACCTGGGGCCCCTCCACGCCGTAGTCATTGCCTTC
>CAYSXG010000421.1:0-3596 GCA_964434895.1 uncultured Solibacteraceae bacterium
CTCCATGGCCCTGCCCGATGCCTTCGCCCCCGACGTGATCGCGGACCTGCAAAGCCGCCTGGAGCGGCTCGGCCCCGAAACCCAGCGCCAATGGGGCAAGATGGACGTGGCTCAAATGATGGCCCATTGCTGCACCCCCTACCTGCAGCTGCGGGGCGAAGTGGGCGGAGGGCCCTGGCTCCTGCGCTTCATGGCCCGGCACCTGTTCAAGGGCCGGGTGGTGGGCGAAGCGCCCTTCAGTAGGAACATCCCCACGCCCAAGGCCTTCAGCGTCACGGACCCCCGGGATTTCCACCGGGAGCGAGAGCGGCTGCGGGGCCTGATCCAGGAATGGCACGGCAAGGGCGACACCCATTTCGAGGGCCGCGAGCACGTGGCCTTCGGGGCCCTCACGGCGCGGGAATGGAGCAACCTCTTCTACAAGCACCTGGACCACCACTTCCGGCAGTTCGGGGTGTGATCCTGTCTTGGGTTCAGAAGGCTGGGATTTCCGTCGCGAAGCCTGGGTGTGACGGAGCCTCTCCCTGCCCCCGGTGTCCTCCGTGGTGCAAGGCCGTTTCCTGAAGACCGGATAACGCTTGGTGTGAACTATCCAGGCTTCCGGCAAGGGCTCTGGGGCCGGCAGTGGCAACCGAGTAGCCCGAGGCCCGTAGCCTACTTGTAGTACCCCACCCCCGCCTCGAAGAGCTGCATGTCGAAGGCGCCGTGGGCGTTCTTCCACACGTTCGAGGTGTAGCGTTCGGCGTGGGCCATCTTGCCGAAGACGCGGCCGTCGGGGCTGAGGAGGCCTTCGATGGCGAGGCCGGAGCCGTTGGGGTTCCACTCGGAATCCAGGGAGGGGTTGCCCCGATCGTCCACGTACTGGGTGGCCACCTGGCCCCCGGCCCGCAGGGCCTCCAGCACGGCGTCCGGTCCCACCACGCGGCCTTCGCCGTGGGCCACGGCCACGGTGTGCTGGTCCCCGGGCTGCAGGAGGCTCAGCCAGGGGCTGCGGTTGGAGACCACGCGGGTCATGGCCATGCGGCTGGTGTAGCGCAGGTTGTTGAAGGTGAGGGTGGGGCTCGCGGGGTCCTGCTCGCGGATCTCGCCGTAGGGCACGAGGCCCAGCTTGATCAGCGCCTGGAAGCCGTTGCAGATGCCCAGCATGAGGCCGTCCCGCTGCTGGAGCAGCTCGTGCACGGCGTCCTTCAGGCGGGCGTTGCGGAAGACGGCGGCGATGAACTTGCCGCTGCCCTCGGGCTCGTCGCCGGCGGAGAAACCGCCGGGGAGCATGAGGATCTGGCTGCGGCGGATGGCGGCGGCGAAGGCGTCCAGGCTCTCCTCCACGGCCGAAGCCGTGAGGTTGCGGAAGACCAGGGTTTCCGTGTCCGCTCCGGCCCGGCGGAAGGCCTCGGCGCAGTCGTATTCGCAGTTGGTGCCAGGGAAGACCGTGATGGCCACCCGGGGCCGGGCCACCTTCAGGGCGGCGCTGCGGGGCTCGGCGGGGGGCAGGGCCTCGAAGGTCGGCAGGGTCTGCGGGGCCTCCTGGACGCGCGTGGGGAAGATCGGCTCCAGGGGGGCCTCCCAGGCCGTTTCGAGGTCGTGGAGGTCCAGCTTCAGGCCGCCGATGCGTAGTTCGGCTTCGGGGATCGTGCGGCCCAGGATGGTGTAAGGCAGGCCCTCGAAGAGCGCCGCCGCGTCGCTGCCCGCGGGCAATTCCAGCACCAGGGAGCCGGGTCGGGGCGCGAACCATTCCGAGGCGGGGCGGGGGGCCAGCTCCAGGCCGAGGCCGTTGCCGAAGGCCATGACGGAGAGGGCCGGCGCCAGGCCGTCCAGGCCCAGGGCCTTGGCCGCCGTCACCCGGCCCGCGCGGATGGCCTCGCCCACGCGGTCGTAGATGCGGTGCAGGGCCTTCCAGTCCGGCAGCTCGTCGGCGGTGCGGGGCAGGTCCAGCCGCAGCACGGAGCTGCCGGGGGCTTTGAACTCCGCGGACGCCACCTCGTCGACCTTCACCACGCCCACGGCGAAGGCCACGAGGGTGGGGGGTACGTCGATGTCCCGGAAGGTGCCGCTCATGCTGTCCTTGCCGCCGATGGCCGGGGTGCCCAGGGCCATCTCGGCGTGCAGGGCCCCCAACAGGGCCGCCGTGGGCTGGCCCCAGCGGAGGGGGTCCTGCTGCAGCTTGCCGAAGTACTCCTGCAGGGTGAAGCGCAGGCGGCGGTGGTGGCCGCCGATGGCCGTGAGGCGCGCCGCGGCCTGCACGTGGGCCCACACGGCGCCGTGGAAGGGGCTCCAGCGGCTGAGGCTCGGGAGGAAGGCGTGGCTCATGGCCGAAGCCGTGCGGGTCTCCCCGCCCAGCACCGGGACCTTGGCCACCATGGCCTCCGAGGGCGTGCGCCGCCGTTTGCCGCCGAAGGGCAGCAGCACCGTGGCGCCGCCGATGGTGCAGTCGAACTTCTCCACCAGGCCGCGCTGGGAGCAGCTGTTGAGGTCCTGCAGGGCCGCGGTCCATCGCGTGGCCAGGTCCGCGTCGGCGACGGCGGGGGCCGCGAAGGGCGTGGCGGCGGCGGGGGCCGCGACCCGGGCCCGGCTGGACTGGGGGGCGCCGTTGGTGTCCAGGAAGGCCCGGCTGAGGTCCACCAGGGTGCGGCCCCGCCAGCTCATGCGCAGGCGCTTGGCCTCGGTGACGCGAGCCACCACGGTGGCTTCCAGGTTCTCGGCGTCGGCCATGCGCAGCACGGTCTCCGCGTCCCCGGCGGTCACCACCACGGCCATGCGCTCCTGGCTTTCGGCGATGGCCAGCTCGGTACCGTCCAGGCCGTCGTACTTCTTGGGCACCACGTCCAGGTCGATCTCCAGGCCGTCCGCCAATTCGCCGATGGCCACGCTGACGCCGCCGGCGCCGAAGTCGTTGCACTTCTTCACGAGACGGCAGAAGGCGGGGTCCCGGAAGAGGCGCTGGAGCTTGCGCTCCATGGGCGCGTCGCCCTTCTGTACCTCGGCTCCGCTCTTCTCGATGGATTCTTCCGTGTGGGACTTGGAGGAGCCCGTGGCCCCGCCCACGCCGTCCCGGCCCGTGCGGCCGCCCACCAGCACCACCACGTCGCCGGGAAGCGGCTCCTCGCGGCGCACCTGGGCCCGGGGTACGGCGCCCACCACGGCGCCGATCTCCATGCGCTTGGCCACGTAGCCGGGATCGTAAACCTCCGTGACCTGGCCCGTCGTGAGGCCGATCTGGTTGCCGTAGCTGGCGAAGCCGTTGGCGGCCTCCGTGGTGATCTTCCGCTGGGGCAGCTTGCCGGGCAGGGTGTCCGCCACGGCCTGGCGCGGATCGGCGCTGCCGGTGACGCGCATGGACTGGTAGACGTAGGCCCGGCCGCTCAGCGGGTCCCGTATCGCGCCGCCCAGGCAGGTGGCGGCCCCGCCGAAGGGCTCGATCTCCGTGGGGTGGTTGTGGGTCTCGTTCTTGAACATGAGGAGCCAGGGCTCCGTACCGCCCGGGGCGGCGGTGTTGTCCACGTCCACCACCACGGAGCAGGCGTTGATCTCGCTGGAGACCTCCTGGTCGTCCAGGCGGCCCTCCTGGCGCAGCACGCGGGCGGGCAGCAGGGCCATGT
>CAYSXG010000422.1:0-3595 GCA_964434895.1 uncultured Solibacteraceae bacterium
GAGCGTGATCCCATTGCAAATTTTGGGAAGTGGATAGTGCGGCAGAATCTTGCGGATGCAACGGTACTCGATCAGATTCAGTCCGAACTCGAATTAGAGATGAAGCAGGCTGTCGACTTCGCCGTGGCCGCTCCGTACCCTGCCGTTCGCGAGGTCAACGATGACGTCTATGCCTGAGAACGGCGAACGTCAATTGACATTCGCGCACGCGATCCGGGAGGCCCTGTCGGAGGAGACCCCCAAGGACCCCCGGCAGGCGGAGGCCGGCCTCCTGGACCTGGCGGCCCTCTTCCGGCAGTGGCTGGTCCAGGGCCAGGCCTCCCGGACCCGGCTTCGGGCGGAGCGGGAGCTGCTCGACCGCTACCTGGCGGTGGAGCAGCGCCGGATGGGTCCCCACCTGCGCTGCCGGGCCCAGTGGACGGGGGAGGCCGAGGATCTGGAGCTGCCTTCCATGACCCTCCTGGCCCTGGTTCGGGGTTGCCTGGAAGAGGCCCGCGCCTCTTCGGTGGGGGTGGACCTGCGCCTGGAGGTCCGGGGCCAAGACGAGGGTCTGAATGCGCGGCTGATCTGCAACGGAAGGCTGAGGAGCGCGGAGCCCCCACCGGCCACCCTGGCGGCCCTTCGGGCCCGCCTGGAGGCCTGGGAGGGGGGAGGTTCCCTGGAACTGGTCCAGGAAGGGAGCCATTTCGAGGCCCTCTTGCGCGTGGGAGGGGCGCCCCATGCGATGGCCTGAATGCCTGGACACCCTCGGGCGGCGGGCCCGGCGCCCCCTCCTGGGGGCCGTCGCGGGCCTGCTGGTGCTCCTGGACTGGGGCGTCCAGCTCCTGGGCCACTGGCTTTCCCGCAACGTCCTGCACTCTCCGCATCCCCAGTCCCTGAGGGCTTCGGCCCTGCTCATGGGCCTCCTGGGGCCCCTCCTCCTGATGTGGGTCTCGCCCATGGCCTGGCAGTGGAGCGGGGACGACCGGCGCGCCTGCCCCGCAGGCCGGGCCCTGCTCCAGAGCCTGGCCCTGTGGGTGCCCTGGTACGCCCTCGGCCTTCTGGAAGGCTGGCCCGCCCTCCAAGCGGCTTCCGCCAAGGTCCCCCACCCGTCCTACCTCCCCGTCATCCTCGGCGCGGGCTTCCTGTGGGGCTTCGGCATCCACGCCCTGGTGGGCTACGCCATCGCCGGCTGGGAGGGAAGGGTGGCCCTTCGGGAGGCGGCCCTGGAACAGGCTCGGGTGGCCCAATGGAACCTCCTCAGGGGCCAGATGTCCCCCCACGTCCTCCTCAACAGCCTGGGGGGCCTGGCGGAGCTGGTGCGGGAGGACCCGGCCCTGGGCCTGAAGGGCATGCGGGATCTCTCGGAGATCTACCGCCAGCTCCTGGACATGGGAGAAAGGCCCCTGGTGCCGCTGGCCTCGGAGCGATCCCTCCTGGAGCGCTACCTGGCCGTGGAGCAGCTGCGCCTGGGCGAGTCCCTGCGGGTGGAGTGGGTCTGGGAGGAGGGCCTGGATGCGCGGATGGTGATCCCCCTCCTCCTGCAACCCCTGGTGGAAAACGCCCTCAAGCACGGGGTCGCCGCCAGCCCCCAGGGGGGCCGCCTTCGCGTCGCCGCCCGGGAGACCCCGGAGGGGGTCCGCCTGGAGGTTCGCAACACCGGCGCCCCTTTGGGGGGGGAGGGAGGCCGTGGCACCGGGGTCGGCCTGCGCAACCTCGAGGCCCGCCTCCACCTGGCCTATGGGGAGGGGGCCCGGTTCGGGCTCCGGGCGGAGGGAGAATGGACCCTGGCGGAGATTCGACTCCCGGGAGGATCGCCATGAGCTTGAAGGTCGTGCTGGCCGACGACGAACCCCTGGCGCGCCGGCGCCTCGCCCGCCTGCTGAAGGAGGCCGGCTGCGACGTGGCGGCGGACCTGCCCAACAGCGAGGAGCTGCTCCGCTGGTTCGAATCGGGGCCCGAAGTGGACGCCCTCTTCCTGGACATCCAGATGCCCGGCCTCACGGGGCTTGAGGTCCTGGCGGAATTCCCCGCCCCGCCCCCGGTGGTCTTCGTGACCGCCCATATCCAGTACGCCCTCCAGGCCTTCGAGGCCGCGGCCGTGGACTACATCCTGAAGCCCGTGACCGAGGACCGCCTGGCCAAGACCCTCCAGCGCCTGAAGGAGCATCGCGTCCCCCGCCGCCAGGGCCCGGAGCTGGCGGCCATGCTGCCCTCGGAGTCCCCCCGCTTCCCCGTGAGGGCCGGGGAGGGCTTCGTGTTCCTGGACCTCCGGAAGGTCACCCACTTCGACGTGGAGGCGGAGGTGGTCTACGCCCACGCCGGCGAGCGCTTCCGCACCAACTGGACGACCCTGGCGGAGGTGGAGGAGGCCTTCCCCCGCTCCGGCCTGCTCCGCATCCAGCGCCACCTCCTGATCCGCCCCGAGACCGTCCTCGGCCTCAAGCCCCTGTGGGCGGGGCGGGGGCAGGTGCGCCTCAGCGGCGGCGTGGAGCTGGAGGTGAGCCGCGGCTCCATGCCCAAGCTCAAGGCCCTGCTGGGGCTGGGCTGAAGGGTGCCATCCCCGGGAGCCAGGTAGGGCATCATGCCTAGAGCGCCCGTCGGGCGCGGGAAGGGGTCGTCCATGCTCCACAGGTTCTCGATGGCCGCAGGCCTCCTGGGCCTCGGGTGGGGGGTCCAGACCTACCAGCAGGGGACGCCGAAGGTCCCGCCGGCGGAGCGGGAGGCCATCCTCGAATCCCGGAAGGACGCCGGTCCCCGGCCCCTCTCCCCCCGCGGTCCCGTCTCCGAGGTGGAGCGCGGCCGCGCGAGGATCTTCAAGTCGGTGCGGGACTCCGTGGTCTACATCGACTCCATCACCTACCGGCGGCCCAGTCCCTTCTCCTTCGATCTCACGAAGGTACCCTCGGGCTCCGGGACCGGCTTCGTCTGGGACGAGCACGGCCACGTGGTCACCAACCTCCACGTCATCACCGTGGAGGGCGGGGACGATGTCACCGAGGCCCCGGAGCTGTGGGTGCGCCTGGCGGACGGGAAGACCTACAAGGCCCAGGTCATGGGCCGCTCCCGGACCCACGACGTCGCCGTCCTGCGGGTCTTCGCCCCCCTGGACCAGATGAAGCCCATCCGCCTGGGGAGCAGCCGGGACCTGGAGGAGGGCCATTCGGTCCTCGCCATCGGCAATCCCTTCGGCTTCGACCACACCCTCACCACCGGCGTCGTCAGCGCCAAGGGACGGGACATCCCCACCCGCACCAGCATCATCCGGGGGGCCATCCAGACGGACGCGGCCATCAATCCGGGCAACAGCGGAGGGCCGCTGCTGGACAGCGCCGGGAGGCTGGTGGGCATGAACACCTCCCTGGTGAGCGAAAGCGGATCCAATGCTGGCATCGGCTTCGCCATCCCCGTGGAGACCCTCAACCGCGTGGTGCCCCAGCTCATCCAGAAGGGAAGGCTGGAACGGCCCATCCTCGGCTTCGACACCATGCCGGACTCCCTCGCCCGCACCCTGGGCGTGAAGGAGGGCGTGGTGGTGGACGCGGTGGACGCGGATTCGCCCGCGGGCAAGGCCGGGCTCCGGGGCCTCAGCCTGAGGCCGGGCGTCGAGGTGCCC
>CAYSXG010000423.1:0-3592 GCA_964434895.1 uncultured Solibacteraceae bacterium
GTGCCCGCCGTGGTGTAGGTGTGGCTGGTGGAGGCGGTGGTGGAGGTGGCGCCGTCGCCGAAGGTCCAGCTGTAGGTGTAGGGCGAGGTGCCGCCCGAGGCCGAGCCAGTGAAGGTCACCGCGGTGTTGACGTTCACGGTGACGTTGCCGGAGGGCGCGGAGACGGCGGCGCTGAGGGCCGTGCTGCCACCGCTGGCGGCGGCGCCCACGTTGATGCCGTGATAGGCGTTCTGGACGGCGGCGTACTCGGGCGAGGATGCGCCGTAGAGGTCGGACGCGGCGCTCATGGCGGCGGTGCGGGCCCCGGCGTAGTTGGTGCTCGAGGTCATGTACACCGACAGGGCGCGCCACCAGATGCGGGCCGCGTGGTCATTGCCGACGCCGGTCATGCCGCTGGGCAGGTAGGTGGTGGAGGTGTCGCCGGTGGTGGTGGCGCCCCTCGCCAGGAAGTACCACATGCGGTTATTGGCTCCGCTGCTGTAGTGGACGTCCAGGCTGCCGAGGGTCGACGACCAGGCGTCCGGGGAGCTGCCGTCCAGGCTGGGCTTGTACATGTAGCGCAGGGCCTGGCCGGGGTGGCCCCAGCTATTCTCGAACATGGTGTAGTTGGCGGTCACCGCGCCCGTTCCGGGGCTGTCGGGGACCACGCTACCAGTGGCGTTGGCGCCCAGGGTGTAGAACTCCACGCAGGTGCCGAAGATGTCCGAGTTGGACTCATTGAGGCCGCCGCTCTCGCCGGAGTAGGTGAGGTTGGCCGTGGTGGCGCAGACGCCGTGGCTCATCTCGTGGCCCACGGTGTCCAGGTCCGCCTCGCCGTAGGAGCCGCTGGGGGGGGCGCCATCACCGTAGGTCATGCAGAAGCATGTGTCGTCCCAGAAGGCGTTGTCGTAGTCGCTGCTGTAGTGCATGCGGCCATAGGCGGCCTTGCCCGTGCCATCGATGCCATTGCGGCCCAGGACGTTCTTGTAGAAGTCCCAGGTGCAGGCCATGCCATGGTGCTGGTCCACGGCGGCGGTCTGACCAGTGGCGCTGGTGGTGGAGGTGGTGGTGCCGGAACCGTAGCCGTTGCCGTCGCCCCACACGTTGTCGGCGTCCGTGTAGAGGGTGCCGTTGCCGCTGGTGGCGTGGTTCAGGTCGGTGGTGGCGTTGCCGCCGAAGGTACCGCCCGTGCCCCGGGTCATGTCCTTCAGTTCATAGAGGGTGCCGTTGAAGTTGGTGTTCAGGGTCACCGTGCCGTACCACTGGGAGTGGCCGGTGCCCACGGCGGCCGTGGTGCGGAGGCTGTTCCACTGCTTGAGGATGGCGCCGGTGTGGGCGTCGATCATGTAGTCGCGGTGGATGGTCTCGTCCTTGCCGTTCATCAGCTCGGCATGGACGTGGTAGGCCAGGGCGTAGCGGAGCAGCTGCTCCTCATAGGCCGTGGCGTCCTGGCCGGCGCCCGCCTTGACCTGGACGGTGACGGGGAAGATCACGAGTTTGGCCTGGGGCTCCTGGGCGTAGGCGCCCTTGGGGGCCAGGTCGCGGTGGGCGGTGGCCAGGGCCTCGGCACGGTCGATGGAGGGGGCCACGTTGAGGAGGATGCCGGTCCTTAAGGACTCGGTTGGCGTCAGCGCCTCACCGCCCTTGGCCGTGTGGGTGATGATCTCGGCGCCGAAGACCTCCAGCCCCTTGTAGGTCTGCTGGAAGCGGGCGTGGGTCTGCGACTGCTCGTCCGTGTGGGCCCGGCGGAAGAGGAAGGCGGCGTCCTGGTCGAGCCCCAGCTCCGGGCGCTGGGCGGCGAGACGGCTGGCGGCGGCCTGCACCGAGGCGTGGTCGGGGGCCAGAGGCTGGCTCGCGGTAGCGGCCGAGGCCACGAGGGCGAGGGTGATCATGGGAAGACAGACACGCATGCGTGGCTCCGTTAACTAGGTGATGATGCGCAGCCCAGGGCTGGCATCCGGTGGTGAACAGGTGGATCAGCGAGGCAGGAAAATCCACGCTGCTGCCATACAAGTTTCCAACTGCGCGAACCTTGCAAGATCATGAATTCTTGTGAATCGGTGGGGTGATCCCGCTACGCAGTCCTCGCCTACCTTGATTTGGTTAAAAAAAGAGAGTCGCCCGAAGACGACTCTCCCATGGCTCGTTCTGCCTCTGAACGAGGATCAGTTCGAAACGTCGAAGGTGATGGTGGCCGAGTGGCCGGCATTTCCACCGAAGTCATAAGCGATGGACTGAAGGGTATGGGTTCCATTCGCCAACGTGGTGGAGTTGAAGCCGTAGCTGAAGGGCGTCGTGACAGTCGCCACGGCCTTCCCGTCCACCAGGTAGGTCACCTTGGCCACCCTGGAGTTGTCGGTGGCGGAGGTCTGGAAGCTGATGGTGCCCGCGGTGCCGGTGGCGCTGACGGAACTCACCACAGGGGCGGTGGTGTCGTAGCTGGCATTGTTGACGGTAAAGGCGATGGGCGTGCCAAGCGTCGTATTACCGGCGAAATCGACGGCAGAGGGCCGCAGGGTATGGGAGCCGTTTGCGAGCCAGCTGCTGTCGAAATAGATCGTGTAGGTGGGCTTGCCTGTGGATGTGGCCACCCAGATGCCATCGACGTAGTAACCCATCTTGGCGACGCCGAAGTTGTCTTGGGCGGATCCGGTGAAGGTGATGACGCCGGAGGTTCCGGTCACAGCGCAAGTGAGGTTGTAGGGCGGGACGGTGTCGATGGCCGAGTTGTTGACCGTGAAGGTCACGGTGGGCGAGACACCGATGTTGTTCGCGAGGTCCACCGACTTGGCCACTAAGGTATGGCTGCCATTGGCAAGGCCGGTGCTGTCGAAGGCGACGGAATAGGGGGCCGAGGTTTCGGTTTTGACGTAGGGTCCGTCTACATATAAGCCGACGCGATCAACGCCTACAGCGTCCACGGTGGTAGCGGAGAGGGTGATGGTCCCGCTGGTCCCGGTGACGGAGGCGGTCGTCGTCGCCGCCTGGTTATCGACGGTGAAGCTGATGGAGGTGGAAATGCCGACATTACCTACCGTGTCATAAGCCTTGGCGGTGAGGCTGTGGGTGCCGTCGGAGAGCAGGTTGGAGTTGTAGGTCATGGAATAAGGCGAGCTGGGGTCGTTGCCCACCAGAGTTCCGTCGATGTAGAACTCGACATTGGCCACTGCCGTGTTATCAGAAGCCGCGGCGTTCAAGGTGATGGTGCCCTTCACGCCAGTCACGCCCGCGGAAACCGTAGGAGCGGTGTTGTCGACGCTGAAGGAGACGGCGGTGGAGGTCGTGACATTGCCCGCCGCGTCGTAGGCCTTGGCGGTGAGGTTGTGGCTGCCATCGGCGATCAGGGCTGAGTTGTAGGTCATCGAGTAGGGCGAGGTGGTGGAGTTGCCCACCAGGCTGCCGTCGATGTACCACTCGACCTTGCTGACACCAACCGCGTCGGCGGCGGTGGCATTGAGGGTGATGGTGCCCTTGGCGCCGGTCTCGGTGACGGAGACGGTCGGGGCGGTGTTATCGACGCTGAAGGAGACGGCGCTGGAGGTGGTGACGTTGCCGGCGGCGTCGTAGGCCTTGGCGGTGAGGTTGTGGCTGCCATCGGCGATCAGGGCTGAGT
>CAYSXG010000424.1:0-3592 GCA_964434895.1 uncultured Solibacteraceae bacterium
GATCACAGGTGAAACATAGTTAGGCGGACCCACTCTCCGCCAGACCGCGCCCCCGTCAGGGGGCGCACTTGTGTGGCGCGGGGAGTGGGGGATTCGAAATCACTGAATCGCTGGCAGGTAGGCGCCCCGGAGGACGCATGCGTCCGCAGGGATCAGCGCCGTGCCAGCGATTCGTGCGGAACGGAGGGCGAAGCCCGGAGTGAATCCCCCACTCTCCGCCAGACCGCGCCCGTCCGGTCCATTCAGCTTTGAACCACCCGCACCTCCGCGTCGGCGATGCGCTGGAGCAGCCTGATCCGATGGCGGAAGGGCCACCACTCGTAGAGGAAGACCTCCAGGGGTTTCCACATGGCCACCCAGCCGGTGATGACCAGTCCCTCGCGCACGATGGGCTTCCAGAGGTCCGAGGGGATCCGTTCCGCCGCCCTCGCCAGGACCAGGCAGGCCACCAGCGTGCCCAGCCCGATGGCGATGAAGAGGTTGCCCTGGCGCAGGACGCGGCGGAGCTGGCTGCGGACCCGCTCCACCTCGTAGGCGAAGTGGGCTCGGATGGCGTAGCGGATGGTCTCCTCGTCGAGGGCTCCGGCCATGGCCTCCGGGGCCTCCTCCACCCGGAGGACGATGCATACCGGGTCTGCCGGAGGGATTTCCTCGAAGGAGAGAAGCAGGTAGTCCACCGCGTCGTCGTCCAGGTCCCGCTCCCGGAAGGGGGCGGGATCCCGGGCGTCGAAGAGTTGGCGGGCCGTGCGGATCTTGAGGTCCACGCAGAAGAGGGAGCCTTCCTTGCGGTAGCGGTCCGGGAGGGGGGCCTGGGATTCCATGCCGCATGTCTCGGTCCTTGGGAGGATCGGGACAAGGGCGCTCAGACCCGGTCCCAGCCTTCGGCCGCGCGGAAGCTGTGAAAGCGGTCCTGGCCGAGAATGAGATGGTCTGCCAAGGGCACCCCGAGGCTCTCCCCCGCGGCCTGAAGACGACGGGTGAGCTGGACGTCCTCCCGGGAGGGGGTGGGATCCCCCGAGGGGTGGTTGTGGTAGGCCAGGGCGGTGCTCGCGCCGTAGCGCAGGGCCTCCCGAAAGAATTCCCGGGGCGAGACGAGGGTCGCGGTGGCGGTGCCCTGGCTCAGGATGCGCTCGGCCAGGAGCTCCCCCTTGGTGTTGAGGGCCAGAAGGCCGAAGCGCTCTTCGGTCCAGCCCCGGCAGCGGGGCAGCAGGTAGTCGGCGGCGCTGCGGGGGGAGGCGATGCGGGGCCGCTCGGCCCGGCGCTGGGTGCGCCGGGCGAGCTCGACCGCCGCCCAGAGCTGGCAGGCCTTGGCGGGGCCGATGCCGGGCTGGGCGCGCCAGTCGTCCAGGCCGAGGCTGAGGAGCTGTCCGAGGCCCCCGGTGCAGGCCAGGGTCCTCTGGGCCAGGTCCAGGGCGCTGCAGTCCTTGCGTCCGGAGCCCCAGAGCAGGGCCAGCAGTTCGGCCTCTGCGAGGTGCTCGCCGTGGCCCGAGAGGACCCTTTCCCGAGGGCGTTGCTCGGGGGAAAGATCGACGATTCTCCTGGTCACACCGGGATCCAGCGCCGGCGGTCGGCCTTCCGGCGCAACACCTGCACGTGGCCGTGCCCATTGAGCCGCATGCAGAGGGCCTCCCTTCCGTCGTGGAGGAACCAGGCGCTGGCCTGGGCGGTGCGGTGGGGCGTGACCACCGGGATGGGGTGGGCCTCGCCGGTGTCGGCGGCCTTCACCGTGGGATCCATGCCCGGGGGAAGGGGGATGTGGGGCGGTTTCCCCCATCGCAGTGGCGGGGAGACGCGAAGGGGGAGCACGTCGGGGTCCGCGGGCGTGCGAAGTCCCACCCTCACGCTCCGGCCCCGGAGCCGGGCCAGCATCTGGGCGTCCTGCAAGGCGCTCTTCAGTTCCACTTGGGCCTCATTCAGCTCGAGGCCCCGGGTTTCGAGAAGCGGGAGGCCCGCGGCCCCCAGGAGGCCGACGAGGCCGAGGCTCAGGGTGGTCTCCAGGAGGGAGAACCCCGTGGGGTGGGAGGATCGCACGCCCATGGTGCCCTCCTAGCGCGGGGCCAGGCCCACGGGGGCGGCCTTGGGGGCGGACCCCGCTTGGAGGAAGGGCTTGAGGCGGGCGAAGCCCTTTTCCCCGATCCCCTTGACGTTCATGACCTCTTCGGGGCGCTGGAACCCGCCGTGCTGCTTGCGGAAGGCGATGATGCGTTCGGCGGTCTTGGCGCCGACGTGGGGTAGTTCCATGAGCTCCGTCACAGTGGCGGAGTTCAGGTTCACCGGGTGGTTGGGGGCCTTGGCCTTGGTCTTGGGGGAACCGGCCGCGGCGAGGGGAAGGGCCACCGCGAGGGCGAGGGCGCGGGTGAGGGGGATGAGGATGGTGTTCATGGTCGCCTCCTTTCAAGGGCGTTCCAGGAACATCCAGGTTTGTGCCTGTATTTAAATTGTTTATTTTAAATGTTTACATTTTTAATTTTTTAAAAATAGTCATTATTTGATGACAAAAATTTTAAAATATTCGACAAACTAAATTATTTAATCATTTAAATATTGAAACTTTTTATATTCAAAAATAAACAAAATTACAAAATTCAATTAATGGACCCTCAGGGCAGGAATCGATCCCGAAGGGAGGAGGGAATCCGCGGGCAAAGCTCCGAAGGGGGGGTGAAGAGCCGGGCCCGAAGGGCGGCGACGCCATCGTAACCCCAGTCCGCCAGGGGGCGGGGAAGGACCGAAAGGAGCCTTCCGACCCCCCTCCAGGGCCAGGAAAGGCGGCCCAGGACGTGGGCGACGGCCCCGCTGCGGACCCTCAGCTCCCCGGCCTCCCCGAGCACCACCAGGCTGTCCGGGAGGGTCCTCCGGACGGATTCAGGGAGGCGATCCTGGAGGGTCCGGCCCTGGAGGGGGGCGAAGCGGAAGCGGATCCCCTCCGGGTCCCGGGCCAGCAGGAAGCGCACGGCCCCATGGCAGAGACCGCAGTGCCCGTCAAAAAACACGAGGTCGGTCATGGGGGGCCTAGAGGGCCCGGTGCACCGCCTCTCCGAAGAGGGCCGTGGTGTGCGCGCAGTCGTTGAGACGGACCACCTCCAGATGTTCGGGGCCAGGTCCCTCGAGCAGGTTGATCGTCGTGGGGGCTTGGCGGAAGGCCCAGCAGCGGGCCAGGGGCAGGCCCATGATGCGGCAGAGCAGGACCCGATTCACGGCGTCGTGGGCCACCAGGAGCAGGGTGTCCCCTTCGCCCAGGCCCTCGCAGGCCCGCAGGAGGGCGGGCCAGGCCCGGTCCAGCACCATCTGCAGGCTTTCGCCCCCCCCGGCATGAGCACCGTGTGGGGGGCCTCCCTCCAGGCGGCCAGGGTGGCGCCGTCCTGTTCCCGGATCTCGCTGGAGAGGAGGCCCTCCCAGGATCCGTGGGCGATCTCTTTGAGGCCCTCGTCCAGGGTCAGGAGGGAGGCCCGCTGGGCCCCCAGGGCCAGCTCCGCGGTGAGCCGCGCCCGGGAGAGGGGGGAGGCCACCGCTCGCGTGATGGGCACCTCCGCGAGGCGCAGGCCCAGGGCGCGGGCCTGGCCCTCCCCGACCTCCGAGAGGGGGATATCGA
>CAYSXG010000425.1:0-1551 GCA_964434895.1 uncultured Solibacteraceae bacterium
TAGAGGTGCGTGTGGCCCCCGGAGACCAGCAGCACCAGGGCGGGGAAGGGCAGGTCCGGGGCGGCGAAGCGGGCGGCGTTGAGGTGGCCCAGCAGGTGGTGGACCCCCACCCAGGGCAGGCCCTCCCGCCAGGCCAGGGCCTTGGCGGCGCTGAAGGTGGTGAGCAGGGAGCCCACCAGGCCCGGCCCCCGGGTGACGGCCACGCGGTCCAGGTCCCCCAGGCCGACGCCCGCCCCGTCCAGGGCCTCCTGGATGGTGCCCCGCACCTGCAGCAGGTGCTCCCGGGCCGCCAGCTCCGGCACCACCCCGCCGAAGGGGCCGTGCAGGGCGTCCTGGCTTTTCCGCACCAGGGATTTCAGGACGGGCCCCCCGGGCCCCTCCTCCACCACCGCCGCGGAGCAGTCGTCGCAGGAACTCTCGAGGCCCAGCACCAGCATCGAGCTAGTCTATCCACCTCCATGTCCCTGGTCCCCACCCGCGTCGAGGTTCCCCGCCCCCTGCCTCCCCTCACCTACCTGGCTCCGGAGGGGCTTCCGGCCGGGGTGCGGGTGCGGGTGCGCCTAGGCCGTGGGGCCGCGGTGGGGGTGGTGCTGGGGCCGGACCCCGCCCCGCCTCCGGTGACCCTGCGGCCCATCGACGCGGTGGTGGATCCCTTTCCCCTTCTTCCGCCGCGGCTGCGGGACCTATTGGCCTTCGCCGCGGGCTACTACGCCTGCGGGCTGGCCCACCTGCTGCCCCTCTGCCTGCCCTCAGGGGTTCAGGCGGATTGGGAGACGGAGGTGGGGGACCGGAGGCTCGCGAATCTGCGGGAGGCCGGGGACTGGGCGAGGTTGGCGGCCCTGGGGGAGGCCTGGCATCGGGGGGAAGAATCCCTGCCGGGCCTCTTCCACCGCCGTCAGCGGCGGGGCGCGGGACTCACGGAAGTCCGCCGGAGCTCCCTTCCCCATCCCCTCAAGGTGAGCCCCACCCAGGCGAAGGTGCTGCTGGCCCTGGAGGAGGCCGGGGGGGCGATGCTGGAGCAGGACCTGCTGGACCTGGCCCGGGTGAGCGGGTCGGTGCTGGGGACCCTGGAAAGGCACGGGCTGCTCGAACGGGTCAAGCGGGTGGACCTGCTGTCCCAGAAGCGGGAGGAGGGCCCGGACCGGCGCGTGGTCCTGAACGAGGCCCAGGTCCGCGCCGCGGACGCCATCGCCCTGGACCAGTTCGGCGTCCACCTGCTCTACGGCGTCACGGGCTCGGGCAAGACCGAGGTCTACCTGGAGCTGGCGGAGCGGGTCCTGGCTGCCGGAAGGAAGGTGCTTTGGCTGGTGCCGGAAATCGGCCTCACCCCCCGCCTGCTGTCGAGGCTGGAGGCCCGCTTCCCGGGCCGGGTGGCCGTGGGCCACGCGGGGCTCAGCGCCACCGAGCGGCAGGCGGAAGTCCTCCGGCCCCTGCAGGACGAAGCCCCGGTCTCCGTGGGGGTGCGGAACGCTGTGCCGGCCCCCCGTCGAAGGATCCGGCCCGTTCTAGTGGTCAGAGGGCCGTGAGGGTCCCTCAAATGCACGAGCCACC
>CAYSXG010000425.1:1561-3586 GCA_964434895.1 uncultured Solibacteraceae bacterium
CCGGTCTTGGTGGGGGTGCGGGACGTGGTGCTGGGCCACCTGCGAGGGTATGGCCTTGTCATCGTTGACGAGGAGCACGAGGGGTCCTCCAAGTCCGAGGAGCACCCCCGCATCCACGCCCGGGACCTGGCCATCAAGCGGGGGCAGCTGGAGGGCTGTCCCGTGGTGCTGGGCTCCGCCACCCCCTCCCTGGAAAGCTGGCAGGCCGCCGGCCAGGGTCGCTACCGCCTGCTGCGCCTCATGAGTCGGCCCGAGGGGGTGCGTCTTCCCACGGTGCAGGTGGTGGACCTGCGGGAGGTCTACCGGGCCCAGCGGAAGAAGGCCCTCTTTTCGCCACTCCTGCTGAAGGCCCTCGGGGAGACCGTGGCCGGCGGCCAGCAGGCCATGCTGCTGCTGAACCGCCGCGGTTTCGAGAACTTCTGGATGTGCCGGGCCTGCGGCGGCCAGCTGGACTGCCGGCACTGCGCGGTGAGCCTCACCTACCACAAGGGGGCCTTCCGCCTGCGCTGTCACCTCTGCGGCTACGAGGCGGTCCCCCCGGAAGTTTGCCCCGCCTGCGGCGAGCCCCATCTGCGAGGGGTGGGGGAGGGGACGGAGCAGGTGGAGGACCAGCTCCAGGAACTCTTCCCCGGGGCCCGGATCCTGAGGCTGGACCGGGACACCACCAGCCGGAAGGGGGCCCTGGAGGCGGGCCTGCTGGCGGCGGAGCACGGGGAGGTGGACATCCTGGTGGGCACCCAGATGCTGGCCAAGGGCCACACCTTTCCTCGGCTCACCCTGGTGGGCGTTCTCAATGCGGACCTAGGCCTCAAGGTGCCGGATTTCCGGGCTGGGGAACGCACCTTCCAGCTGCTCACCCAGGTGGCGGGTCGGGCCGGGCGGGGGGAATGGCCGGGGCGGGTGATCCTTCAGACCTACAGCCCGGACCACCCGGCGGTGGTACACGCCGTGGCCCAGGACTTCGAGGCCTTCGCCGCCGCGGAGCTGCCCTACCGGGAGGCCATGGCCTACCCTCCCTACTCCGCCATGGCCCTCTATCGAAGCGAGGCCGAGACGCCCCGGGAGGCCCGAGCGCCCCTCGAAAGTTTGAAGCTCCATCTGGAGCGGATCCCCGGCCTGCGCTGCCTCGGTCCCATCGAGGCCCCCATTCCCCGGGTGCGGGACCGTTGGCGGATGCAGCTCCAGGTGAGGGCGGCCACCCGCGGTCCCATCGGGGAGGCCCTGCGGGCCCATCCCCTGGCTCCGGGGGGGGGCGTGGCGGTGGATCGGGATCCCCTTCAATTCTGAAAGACGGGTCCCAACTGGAATTTGAAGCATGACTACTAAGTAAACAATTCCCCCGGTTTTGCCCCCCCTTGGGAGGGGCTGGATTGAGCAAGTCTTTGTATTTTTGGAAATAAGAAACGACCCCTCTCGGGAGGGAGATGTCAAACAATTTGAACTTGCGCGCGAGGTCTCAATGAAGAGGAGAGCTGGATCCAGTCCGGGCTATAGCCTGATGGAGCTGTTGGTGGTCCTGAGCATCATCTCGATCCTGGCCATCGTGATGGTCATCAACGTGGTGGACAAGAGCAGCAGCGCGGTTCGGGGCCTCATGAACCAGGTGGAAGGCGTCATCATGCACGCCCAGCAGACGGCCATGTCCTCGGGCGTGGACGTGGTCCTCACCGCCAACGGTACCTGGGCCGGGACCGGGGCCGCCAGCCTCACCAGCGCCTCGGGTCCCCTGGTCATCGACCCTCGGCGCTTCGATCCGGCCTCCTATCCCCCCACCACGCCCAAGGCCACCTCGGACGCCTACACGGAATGGACCCGGCCCCGGGTCGGGGGCACTTCAGAAATGTTCATCTCCCTGTTTTCCCAGCGCCAGCGGGACCATGTGAACGCCGCCATCGCCACGGACTCCACCTCCCAGTCCCTGGCCAATTCCATCCTCACGACCCAGCCCTTCTCCACGGATGCGCCCTTTCCAGGCGCCTTCAACCAGCCCCTTCCAGCCGTTGAGGAAGCCCAGGCATTCGTGCC
>CAYSXG010000426.1:0-3583 GCA_964434895.1 uncultured Solibacteraceae bacterium
CCCGGGAGCGTCGGGGTCGTCCACCACCAGGGCGAAGGCCTGGGTGCCAGACGGGGCCCCCCGCCATTCCAGGGCCGGAGAGAGGTCCGCCCCGTCCTCGGTGAAGCGCGCGGGGACGCTGCCCCGATCCGGGAAGGCCGACAGGCTGAGCTGCATGGTTCCCCCCTTCCGGGGGCCGCAGGCCCCCAGCCCCAGGATAGGCACCAGGAGGGGCGCCAGGAGGGACGGCAGGAAGGGGGCCCCGCGCCGGATCATTCGGATTTCAGGGAGCGCTTCATGAGGCGCTCCACCGCCAGGTGGGGATCCTCGCCGGCCAGGAGGTTGCCCACCTCCTGGGCGATGGGCAGCTCCAGGCCGCTCTCCCGGGCCAGGGCCAGGGCCGCGGCAGTGGTGCTGACCCCCTCGATGACCTGCCCGCCCATGGCCTCCGTGGCCTCCTGGAGGCTCCGGCCCTCCGCCAGGTAGGCCCCCAGGCGGCGATTGCGGCTTTGGGGCCCCGTGGCGGTGAGGAGGAGGTCCCCCATGCCCGCCAGCCCCATCATCGTTTCGGCCTTGCCCCCCCGGGCGGCCACCAGGCGGGACATCTCCGCCAGGCCCCGGGTGATGAGGGCCGCGCGGGCGTTGTGACCCAGGCCCAGGCCCTCCACCAGGCCCGCGGCGATGGCCAGGACGTTCTTCAGGGCCCCGCAGAGCTCGGCGCCGATGACGTCGCGGCTCAGGTAGACCCGCAGCCGGTCCGTGGCCAGCCGGTGCTGCAGCTCCCGGGCCCGGTGCTCCCCGATGGCCTCGGGCAGCCCCAGGACGATGGCCGAAGGCATGCCCAGGGCCACCTCGTCGGCGAAGGTGGGGCCGCTGAGCACCCCCACCGGGGCCTCGAAGAGGGGCCCCAGGGCCTCGGACAGGCAGCGATGGCCCTGGGCCAGGATGCCCTTGGAGGAATGGATCAGGTGCTCGGGCCGCCGCTTCGTGCGCTGGAGGAAGTCCTCCCACACCCCGGGGCTGGCCTGGGTGGGTAGGACCGAGATCCAGAGGGGGGCCTCGAAGAGCTCCTCGGGATGCACCACGGGGCGGAGGGTGGGGGGCAGCTCCACCTCCCCCAGGCGCGGGTGGCGGCGGGTGGCGGCGAGGGCCTCCATCTTCGCGGGGGTGCGTCCCCAGAGGGCCACGTGCTGGCCCGTCCGGGCCCAGGCGATGGCCAGGGCGGTGCCCCAGGAGCCGGCCCCGAAGACCGCGAGATCCGGCGGTCTATGCATCAGGACCTCCGGTCCGGGCATCA
Organism: uncultured Solibacteraceae bacterium; assembly: GCA_964434895.1. Classification (GTDB taxonomy): domain Bacteria; phylum Acidobacteriota; class Holophagae; order Holophagales; family Holophagaceae; genus CAYSXG01. The sequence goes on from CAYSXG010000426.1 coordinate 1,277, forward strand.
GGACCTCCGGTCCGGGCATCGGGACCTCCGGTCCGGGCATCACCGCCCCCGGCCTTGGCGCCCCACAGCTTCGATTCCGTCCCCTCGAGCAGGCGGTGGATGTTCTCGTGGTGCTTGGCGATGACCAGGATGGCCACGAGGGTCCAGAAGTAGGTCGCCTGCCAAGGGTCCTGCTCCCGGATGCCGGCCTGCAGGCGGATTCCCAGGAACTCGGTCCGATGGACGGTCTCCCGCATCCAGCCCATGGCCACCGGAATGGAGGCGGCTCCGACGATGCTGCCCAGGCTCACGTACCGGGTCAGCCCCACCAGCAGCACGAAGATCAGGAAGCCCGGCAGCACCGCGATGGCGCGGTAGGCCAGGGCCGCCCCCAGGGCGGTGGCCACGCCCTTGCCGCCCTTGAATTTCAACCAGGGCGTGAACACGTGCCCCCCCACCGCCGCGAGGGCGATGGCCGCCTGCAGATCCAACGGGACCTCCCCCCGCTGCGCCAGGTAGACCGGAAGGAAGCCCTTGGCCATGTCCAGGGCCAGGACCAGGATCCCGATCCCCTTCCCCGCCACCCGGCTCACGTTGGTGGCGCCGATGTTGCCGCTGCCGTGCGCGCGGACGTCCCCCTTCCCCATCAGCTTCACCAGCAGGAGGCCGAAGGGGACGCTGCCGCTCAAAAAGGCCGCCAGGCACCACAGGGCCGGGTTCATGGAGTCGTAGGAGGGCATCGTTCGAGTCTAGCAGCGGTGCGGCTCCGGGCCGAATTCGGGGGCCTAGCGGAGCTTGCGCCGAAGCAGGTCCAGGGCCCGTCCGGCGGCGCGCAGCTGGACGTCCTCCCGCTCGCCGGGCACCGAAAAGGCCTGCAATTCCTCGCCGTCCGGCCCCACCACCGCCATCACGACGCTGCCCACCGGATGGGCCTCGGCCCGGTCCCCCTCGGGATCCGCGCCGGGTCCCGCGTTCCCGGTGATCGCCAGGCCCCAGGTGGCCCCCAGGCTCGCCCGGAGATGGCGGGCCAGGGCCAGGGTCGTGGCCTCGCCGATGGTGCCGTGCTCGCGCAGGAAGGCCTCGTCCAGGCCCCCCAGGGCCCGCTTGGCTTCGGGCGTGTAGACCACCGCGCCCCCCCGCAGCGCGCGGCTGGCCCCGGGGACGGCCGTGAGGCGGGAAGCGATGAGGCCGCCAGTGACGCTCTCCGCCAGGGCCAGGGATTCCCCGCGGGCCTGGAGGCGGTCCAGCACGGCCCCCTCGAGGTGGCCCTCGCCCACGCAGACCAGGTCCTCCCCCAGCTCCGCCTCCAGCTCCGCCTCCGCCGCCCTCAGCCCCTCGCCGTCCTCGTGGCGGACCACGAATTCCACTTGGGTGAGGCTGGCCAGGATGGTCCAGTCCAGGTGGGCGTGGCGCTCCCGGATGGCCTGGGTGCGCTCGTCCAGCAGGCTTTCGGGCACCCCCGCCACCACGACGCGCAGGGTGCGAACGGGCCGGCCCGCCAGGGGCCTCAGGCGGGGCTCCACCTGGTCCACCCACATGCGCTTCATCTCCCGAGGCACACCGGGCAGCAGGACGATGCGACGGCCCGGATGGGAGGCCGGCTCCCACCACACCCCCGGAGCGGTGCCCAGGGGGTTGAGCAAGGGGACAGCTCCTTCGGGAAGGAGGGCCTGCTTGTAGTTGGAGGGGGCGAGGAGGCGCCGGCGGGAGGCGAACCAGGCCTCCAGCTCCGCCCGGCAGGCCGGGTCCTCCTTCAAGGGAACCCCGAGGACTTCCGCCCAGACCTCCTTGGTGAAATCGTCGAAGGTGGGCCCCAGGCCCCCGGTACACACGATCAGCTCGCTGCGCCCCAGGGCCTCCTGGAAGAGGTCCCGCAGATCCCCCCGGCTGTCCCCCACGGCGCTCTTGCGATGGAAGGCCAGGCCCAGATCCCCCAGGCGCTCCCCGATCCACACGGAATTGGTGTCCAGGCGGCGGGTGGCGAGGAGCTCGGTGCCGATGGCGATGGCTTCGATGCGCATGCCCCAGGGTATCCTGGGGGCCATGAGCACGAAGCAGGAGCGAAGTGCCACCGCGCACAGCGCGGCCCCAAAGGGGTGCCGCACAGGAGGTGCGGCATGATCATCCCCGACATCGACGACCTGGTGCTCGAGCACGACGAGGAGGGGGGCCTGGAGGAGCTGGGCCGGCGGGTGCTGAGCCGCGGCCCCTGGACCGCCGTGGCCTACCTGGTGCGGACCCGGGGGGGGCCCGACGCGGATTGGGAGGGCCCCTTCCTATGGCTGCACCGCTACCAGAAGGTGGCCCAGGGCTGGAAGCTCGTGAGCC
>CAYSXG010000427.1:0-3580 GCA_964434895.1 uncultured Solibacteraceae bacterium
GGACCCAGTTCCCGGCTGGGGCCCCAGGAGGACCAGGGCCTCGGGTTCAGCCGGATACAAGGGACGCCCAACGCCACCCCGCAGCAGATGCACGCCTACGCCGACCAGTCCTTCCAGATCTCGAAGACCATCCCCGAATACGAGCAGATGTTCCAGTTCACCGGCGTGCCCACCGCCAACCAGGGCTTCAGCGGCGTGCTGCTCAAGCCCTGGGACGAGCGCAAGCGCACCGCGACGGATATCCAGCAGGAGCTCCAGGCGAAGTGGGGCCGCATCGCAGGGGCCCGCGTGGCCACCTTCCAGCCCCCCGCCCTCCCCGGCGCGCGCGGGCTTCCCGTGCAGTTCGTGATCAAGACCACCGAGCCCTTCGCCCGCCTCGACGAGGTCGCCCGGGCCGTGGTCGCCAAGGCCCGGAAGAGCGGCATGTTCTTCTTCGTCGACACCGATCTCAAGATCGACAAGCCCCAGAGCACCGTGGTCCTGGACCGGGACCTGGTGTCCCAGCTGGGCCTGACCCAGCAGGACGTGGGCGGCTCCCTGGGCGCGGCGCTCGGCGGCGGCTACGTCAACTACTTCTCCATCGCCGGCCGCTCCTACAAGGTGATCCCCCAGGTCCTGCAGGCAGACCGCCTCAACCCGGGCCAGGTGCTGGACTACTACGTGCGCACCCCGGACGGATCCCTCATCTCCGCCTCCACCGTGGCGACGCTCAAGCACGAGGTCGTCCCCGAATCCGTGAGCCGCTTCCAGCAGCTCAACGCCGCCACCATCTCGGGGGTGTACGCGCCCTCGGTCTCCCAGGACCAGGTGCTGGCATTCCTGCGCCAGGCCCTGCGTGAATCCGCGCCCTCCAGCTACCAGGCCGACTACGGCGGCGTCTCCCGGCAGTTCATCCAGGAATCGGGCGGCTTCCTCGTGACCATGTTCTTCGCCATCATCATCGTGTTCCTGGCTCTGGCGGCCCAGTTCAACAGTTTCCGCGACCCCATCATCATCCTCGTGTCGGTCCCCATGGCGCTCTTCGGCGCCCTGATCTTCATCTACCTGGGCGTAGCCTCGCTGAACATCTACACCCAGGTGGGCCTGGTGACCCTGATGGGCCTCGTCAGCAAGCACGGCATCCTCATCGTGCAGTTCGCCAACGAACTGCAGCGCCAGGGGCGCAGCAAGCTGGAGGCCATCTCGGAGGCCGCGGCCATCCGCCTGCGCCCCATCCTCATGACCACCGCCGCCATGGTGCTGGGGGTCCTGCCCCTGGTGATCGCCTCCGGCGCCGGCGCCGCCGGACGGAGGGCCATGGGCCTGGTGATCTTCACGGGCCTCTCCATCGGCACCCTCTTCACCCTCTTCGTCGTGCCCGCCTTCTACATGCTCCTCGCCGCCGACCACCAGGGGCGGGAGAAGAGCCCCGCGACTGAGGGATTCAGCGACTTCGATCCCCATCGCCCTTCCTAAAACCGAAGGCCCCTGCGGGGCCTTCGGAATCTGGAGCGGGCGATGGGGATCGAACCCACGACATCGAGCTTGGGAAGCTAGCGTTCTACCACTGAACTACGCCCGCGACGGGTAGGTAGCCATCCTACCGGAAGGCGGCGGCGAAAGCCAGGGGAGGGCCTAGCCCCCGCCTTGACTGGCGCTCTTTTGGGACAGGTAGCGCTTGGTTTCCCGACGGAGCATCTCCGGCACGTTCTTGTCCCGGACCAGCAGCTTGAGGTCCCCTTCGTGGAGGCGCTTGTAGTTGGACATGGCGATGGGCAGGGGGGTGCGGGGGTTGAGCACCAGGGCCTTGACGATGAGGTACTTCTTCATCCATTCCCGGCTCATGGAGATGATGCGCAGCACCTCCTCGTTGATCGTGCGCATCTGGGCGATGTAGGCCACTTCGCTCTCGGTGATGCGGGGGTTGCGGATGACGTTCACCTGGATCAGGCGGTTGGCCTCGCGGATGAGGAGGGTCCGTTCCTCCTTCCCCCCCTTGATGGCCAGCATGATCTTCTGGTTGGTGCGCAGCCGGATGACCCGCTGGGTGAGGGTCAGGGGGACGGCGTTGCCCTCGAAGTCCAGGATGGGTTGGCTCAGGCGCTCCCGGAGGCGGACGGGGTCCTCCTCGTCCTCGGTGGTCTTGTCGTCCGGCAGCGGGAGGGCCGCCCAGGCCACGTCCAGGTGGCCGGCCTGCACTTCGTCGAGGATCTCTTCACGGTCCTTGGCCACCTCCTCCCCGAACTGCTTGAGGACGTGGAAGCGGAACTCGTTGATGCGGCGCTTGAGGTTGTAGTCCCCCTCCGAGTGCTCCTCCAGCCGATCGAGGATGTCCGGGCGTTCCAGCCAAAGCACCTGGTTGTTGGCCACGATGTCCAGCATGGGGCCCGGCAGGTGGGGAACGCAGCGCTCCAGCCAGTCGCTCGTGAGGTTTTCGTGGAGGAGGGCCTGCTCCAGGAGGGAGGGTTCCTTCCGGTATTCCAGCACCAGGCCGAGGATGCCCGGATTCTCCACCGGCCCCACGATGGCGCTGGAGACCAGGCTCTCCGGAAGCTCCAGGAAGGTCCCCCGGGCCCGGTCCTGGGAGGGGCCCCCCGTGTGGATGGCGTAGGTCAGGGCCTGGAGCAGGTCCAGCGGGGGCAGGGGCAGGCCTCCGGAAAGGAGGGCCTGCGCCATGGCCTCGGGCATCTGGCCGTTGACGTAGCGTTCCACCAGCGGGTGCATATCAGTCCTCCCCTTCGGGATCGGTATCGGGACGGGTGGCCGGGACCTCCTCCGGGGCGGCCGGCTGGATCCAGGCCCCTCCGCCGCTGAAGCGGCCCGTCCAGCCCTCGCCCACGCTCTGTCCATGGCGGATGGGCCGACCCGCCACCTCTACGCTCACCACCCCGGCGTTGTCCAGAGTGATGGAAAAGTCGCCCTGGACCCGCAGCGTCCAGGGCACGGAGACCTGGAGGGTCTGGGTCTTGTCGACGCCTTCCCCTTGGATCCGCGCCGTGCAGGTGTCCAGGGAGCGCAGGATCACCAGCACCCCCTCCTCCGTGACGGGGGCCTGGGGCAGGGCCTCGCCGAGGACCGGATAGGCCTGGGTGGATCGGGGGGGGATCATCGGGAGTTGGGTCCCCCGGGGCTCGGCGATCGCGGCCGCGTGGCCCCGGCTCTTGAGGCTGGGCCCCGGCACCAGGAGCCAGAACCCCATGGCCACGGTGCCGAGGGCCAGCCCCGCCATGACCAGGTGCTCCATGCGCTCCCGCTTGGGGTCCGTGGGGTCCTCCGCCAATTCACCCGGCAGCTCCGCCCAGGCCTTGGGGTGGTCATCGGGGTCCAGGCCCAGGCGCTCGGCCACCTGCCGGGCCAGGGGGCGCTCCCTCCCCGGGGGGAGGCTCTCCCAGTCGGAGGCTTCCAGGGCCTGGAGATGGGCCAGGGACAGGTTCAGCTGCCTGGCCAGGACCTCCGGGCTGAGGCCCCGGACTTCGCGGGCGTGGCGAAGGACCTGGCCGAAGCCCGAGGGATGCGCCAGGGCCATCAGGGCCTCCACCCCACCACCACGTGGCCCAGGCGTGGGGCCAGCTTCCCCCGCCCCTCCCCCCGATTTAGGGGG
>CAYSXG010000428.1:0-3560 GCA_964434895.1 uncultured Solibacteraceae bacterium
GGGCGGGGGCGGCGGCGGGCCTGCCATCCCAGGCCCAGTCCCGCCGCGAGCAGGACGAGGGCCAGGGCGGCCGGGGCCTTCCCCATCAGCCCACCAGCTGGCGCACGGTGGCGAGGCGGGCCTCCTTCTCGGCGGCCAGGGCCCGGGCCTTGTCCACCTCCTCCGCGGGAGCCTTCTCCAAGTAGCGGGCGTTGCCCAGGCGTCCCTGGAGGGCGGCCAGCTCCTTCTCCAGCTTGTCCAGCTCCTTCTCCAGCTTGGCGCGCTCGGCGGCGGGATCCTTGAGGCCCGCCAGCTCCAGGGCCACGGCGCCGCCGGACACCGCGGCCCCGGCCCGGGAGGGGGAGGCCAATTCGCCCTGCTCGAAGGAGACGGATTCCAGCTTGGCGATGGCCTTCAGGGCCTCGGCGAAGGGGGCCAGGGCGCCCACGGTGCAGAGGGCGGCCACGCGCTTGGCGGGGTCCACGCCGTTCTCGGCCTTGAGGCGCAGCAGGGTGCTGAGGACCTCCTGGAAGCGGGGGATGAGGGTGGCGTCGCCCCCCTCGCGGCCCAGCAGGGCATCGTCCACGGGCCATCCGCGCAGGGCCAGCAGTTCCGTCTCGCCTTGGGGCAGGCGGCCGGCCATGACGGCCTCGTGGATCTCCTCCGTGAGGAAGGGCACGAAGGGGTGCAGGGCCCGCAGCAGGGTGTCCAGGAAGTGGAGGATGGCGGCCTTCTGGCGGGCGGTGCCGCCCGTGAGCTGCACCTTGGCCAGCTCGATGTACGTGCCGCAGAAATCGTCGTAGACCAGGTGGTAGAGCCGGTCGGCGGCGTCGTGGAAGCGGAAGGCCTCCAGGGCCTCGGTGACCGCCGCGAGTTCCGAACGGAGGCGGCCCGCCATCCAGAACTCCGCCTCGCCGAATTCCGGCTCCAGGGACAGGGTGACGTCGTCCGTGAGGTTCATCTGCACGAAGCGGGTGGCATTCCACAGCTTGTTGCAGAAGTTGCGGCTGGCCTCCAGGCGCGTGGTGCTCATGGCGATGTCCGTGCCCGGCGCGGCCATGATGGCCAGGGAGAAGCGCAGGGCGTCGGTGCCGTACTCCTCCATGACCTCCAGGGGGTCGATGACGTTGCCCTTGGTCTTGGACATTTTCTGGCCCGAGGCGTCGCGCACCAGGCTATTGAAGTAGACCTTTCGGAAGGGCACGTCGCCCATCCAGGTGAGGCCCGCCATGGCCATGCGGGCCACCCAGAAGAAGAGGATGTCGTAACCGGTGATGAGGAGGCTGGTGGGGTAGTACCGCTTCAGGTCCTCGGTGCGGTCCGGCCAGCCGAAGACGCTGAAGGGCCACAGGGCCGAGGAGAACCAGGTGTCGAGGGTGTCCGGATCCTGGACCAGGTCCGCCTTCCCGCAGGCGGAGCAGGCCGAAGGCGTCTCCAATTCCACATGCAGGTGGGAGCAGGCCGCGCAGGTCCAGGCGGGGATGCGGTGGCCCCACACGAGCTGTCGGCTGATGCACCAGTCCTGGATATTGGTGAGCCAGTGCTCCCACACGGCCCCGTGGTGCTCCGGCGTGAACTGGATGCGGCCCCCTCGCACGGCGGCCAGGGCCTGGCCCGCGGCCTCCTTCACGTCCATGAACCACTGTTCGCTGACCAGGGGCTCCAGCACGGCGCCGCTGCGGTCGCTGAGGGAGACCTTGTTCGTGTAGTCCTCGACCTTCACCAGGAAGCCGCCGGCCTCCAGGTCCGCCACCACGCGCTTGCGGGCCTCGAAGCGGTCCAGGCCCGCGTAGGCGCCGGCTTCGGAAGTCATCTTGGCGTCGAAGCCGAGGATGGTGATGGAGGGAAGCTTCAGGCGCTGGCCCGCGGCGAAGTCCGCGGGGTCGTGGGCGGGGGTGAGCTTCACGCAGCCCGTGCCGAATTCCGGGTCCACGAAGCCATCGGCTACCACGGGAATCTGGCGCCCCGTGAGGGGGTGGTCCATGAGCTTGCCGATGTGCTGCTTGAAGCGCTCGTCGTCGGGATGCACGGCCACGGCCGTGTCGCCCAGCATGGTCTCGGGCCGCGTGGTGGCCACCACGATGTCGCCGCTGCCGTCCGCCAGGGGGTAGCGCAGGTGCCACAGCTTGCCCCGGCGCTCCTCGTACTTCACCTCCAGGTCCGAAAGGGCCGTCTGCAGCACCGGATCCCACTGGATCATGCGGGGGCCCTTGTAGATGCGGCCGGCCTTGTAGCTCTCCACGAAGACGTGGCGCACGGCGCGGTTGAGGTCCGGGTCCAGGGTGAAGCGGTTCCGGGACCAGTCCACGGAGGAGCCCAGGCGCTTGAGCTGGTGCTCGATGGCCCCCTGGTTCTGCTCCTTCCAGGCCCAGAGGCGCTGCTCGAACTCGGCGCGGCTGAGGTCGTGGCGGGTCTTGCCCTCGGCCTTCAGCTGGCGTTCCACCATCATCTGGGTGGCGATGCCCGCGTGGTCCGTGCCCGGCACCCACAGTGCGTCGTAGCCCTGGGCCCGCTTGAAGCGCGTCATCACGTCGTGCAGCGTGTTCACCAGGGCGTGGCCCATGTGCAGGTTGCCCGTGATGTTGGGCGGCGGAATGACGATGGACCAGGGCTCCTTGCCCGAGTCCGGCTTCGCCTTGAAGGCGCCCGCCGCCTCCCACGTGTCGTACCACCGCGTCTGCGCGGTCTTGAAATCGAAGGCCTTGTCCATTTCACGCATCGTCGTCATCCCAGGAAAAGCAAAGCTGAACCACCAAGGCACCAAGACACCAAGAAAGGAGCCAAGTCAGATCCTGCTCTTCTTGGTGCCTTGGTGTCTTGGTGGTGAATCTTTTATACGTTCGCCGTCTCGATCCGCATGCCGAGGGCCTCTACGAGCTGGTGGTCGTGGCTATCGCCGGGGTTGGGGGTGGTGAGCAGCTTCTCGCCGGTGAAGAGGCTGTTGGCGCCGGCGAAGAAGGCCATGGCCTGCAGCTCGTCGCTCATCTTGGTGCGGCCGGCGCTGAGGCGGATGCGGCTCGTGGGGAAGAGGATGCGCGCGGTGGCGATCATGCGGACGAGATCCAGGGGAGGCAGGGGCTCCGCGTGCTCCAGGGGGGTGCCGTCCACGCTCACCAGCTGGTTGATGGGCAGGCTCTCCGGCGCCGGCTCCAGCTTGGACAGCTCGTGCAGGAAGTGCATGCGGTCGTCCAGGCTTTCGCCCATGCCCAGGATGCCGCCGGAGCAGACCTCGAGGCCCGCCCGGCGCACGTTGGCCAGGGTCTGAAGTCGGTCGTCGTAGGTGCGGGTGGTGATGATCTTTTCGTAGAAGGCGCGACTGCTGTCCAGGTTGTGGTTGTAGACGTCGCAGCCGGCCTCCTTGAGGCGGCGGGCCTGGTCCTCGTTCACCATGCCCAGCGTCACGCAGCTCTCGAGGCCCAGGGCCTTCACCCCCTTCACCATGTCGATGACGGCGTCGAACTGCTCCCCCTCCCGTAGCACGCGCCAGGCGGCGCCCCTGGAGTAGCGGGTGGGGCGGGCCCCTTTGGCGCGCCGGGCGCCTTCACGCGCGATGAGATCCTGGCGCTGTTGGAACAGCGTGC
>CAYSXG010000429.1:0-758 GCA_964434895.1 uncultured Solibacteraceae bacterium
CACCACGGGGTCCGTGAGGTCCACCGCCGTGGCCCGGCTGGCGTTCAGGCGGTTCTCCCCGTTGCCGAAGCCGATGATGGTGTAGGGCTTGCCGTCGGCGTCCTGGGCGAGGGAGCCGTCGCTGTAGTTGCGCAGCAGGCCCAGCACGCCGGGGTTGGAGGGCGTGGTGCGCCCGGTGCGCTTGGCGTAGCCGTTCAGGATGAGGGTGTGGTCGTGGTCGGCCGTGACCACCACGAGGGTGTTCTTCAGGAGTGGGTCCGACTTCCGGACCTCGTCGAGGGCGGCCTTGATGGCGCTGTCGAAGGCCAGGGTGTCCTGCAGGGCCTTAGCCGCCGTGGTCTCGTGCAGGGCGTGGTCGATGCGCCCCCCCTCGACCATCAGGAAGTAGCCGCGGGCGTTGCGGCGGAGCAGCTGGATGGCCTTGAGGGTCATCTCCGCCAGGCTGGGCTCCTTGGCGGAGTCCCGGTCCAGGTCGTAGCTCATGTGGCTGCTGGTGAAGAGGCCCACCGCGCGCCCGGCCGTGACCGGGTCGATGGCGTCGAAGGCCGCGCGGCTGGTGGCCACGGCGTAGCCCTGGTCCCGCAGCTCGGCGGTCAGGTCGCGCTTGTCCGCGCCCTTACCGCCGGCGGCGGTGGGCCGGGAGAAGCCCGTCCCCCCGCCGAACCCCACGTCCACGCCCTTCCCGGGGGGCCCGTTTAAGCCCTTCGCATTTGTCGAGCTGGGTCGCCATCTGCACGACGGAGTTGAGGTGCGACAGG
>CAYSXG010000429.1:768-3556 GCA_964434895.1 uncultured Solibacteraceae bacterium
GCGCTGGCCGCGGGGGGCGGGGGGCAGGAAGAACCTCGTCACCCCGCCGAACACCCCGTCCACGCCCTTCCCGAGGGCCCCGTTGAAGCCCTTGCCCCCGGGCACCAGCTGGGCGGCGATATCGTTCTCCGCGTCCCGGTGGGGGACGTGGGCGTAGGTGGCTGCCGGCGTGGCGTGGGTCACGCGGGTGGTGGTGACGACGCCGGTGGCGCGCCCCGCGGCCGAGGCCAGCTCCAGCAGGGTGGTGACCGGCCTCCCGTTGCCCGGGACGACGGTGCTCGTGAGGTCCGGCTGGGGGTCCACGGCCCGGGTGTCGGGGCTCATGGCGATGACCTCGTTGTTGGCCTTCACGCCGGTCATGTAGGCGGACATGGAGGGGGCGGAGTCCGTCACTTGGGCGTCGTTGGAGTGGGTCTTCACGAAGGCGGTCTCGGGCAGGGTGTCCATGGTGAGCTGCCCGTCCTCCCCCACGGCGTAGATCCGGGCCGCGGTCTGGGTGGCCATGCCCATGCCGTCGCCCAGGAAGAAGATCACGTTCGCGGCCTGGCCCGCGGGGGGGTTCCAGGAGGTGCTGGCGGGGGCCGATCCGCCGCCGCAGCCGACGAAGGCGGCGGCGCCGGCGAGGCCGGTGAGGAGGAGGAAACGCTTCATGGATCGGCTCCTATGGGTCTTCCAGAAGCCACTATCGACCGCCGCCATGAAGCCCGCGGGGTCGGAGCATGAATTCAGCGGCAAATCGCGGCAGCTTGGCGTAACACGCCGGGAAGGGACGCCCGCGAAACCGCCGGATCGTCCAGTAGACTGGAGGATTCCCCGCAGGAACCATGGCCTCCCGACCCTCCCTCCGCTCCGTGCTCACCCTCACCGTGCTGGTCGCGGCCCTGGGCTACTTCGTCGACATCTTCGACCTGCTGCTCTTCGGCATCCTCCGCAAGCAGAGCCTCCTGGCCCTGGGCGTCCCGGACGAGCGGACCCTGGCCGTGGGCGTGCTGCTGCACAACACCCAGGTGTGGGGCCTGGTGATCGGGGGCGTCCTGTGGGGGGTCCTGGGGGACAAGCGCGGGCGGCTCTCGGTGCTCTTCGGGTCCATCGCCCTCTACTCCGTGGCCAGCCTGGCCAACGCCTACGTCGGCCTCTGAGGGCCCCGGGCCATCGCCGCCTACGCGGTCTGCCGCTTCGTGGCGGGCCTGGGCCTGGCGGGGGAGCTGGGGGCCGCCATCACCCTGGTGGGGGAGACCCTGCCCAAGGAGGTGCGGGGCTACGGCACGGCCATCGTGGCGGGGGTGGGCGTCAGCGGGGCGGTGGTGGCCAACCTGGTGGGCAAGTTCCTCACGTGGAAGGCCTCCTACCTCGTGGGCGGGGCCCTGGGCCTGGCCCTCCTCGCCCTGCGGGTCGGCGTCTCCGAAAGCGGCATGTTCGCCCAGGCCCGCCACGCGGACGTGGCGCGGGGGGACTTCTTCTCCCTCTTCACCTTTCGGGACCGCTTCATGCGATTCCTCCGCTGCACCCTGGTGGGCGTCCCCCTCTGGTTCGGCGTGGGCATCCTCATGTTCTACGCCCCGGAATTCGGCAGGGCCCTGGAGGTGCGGGGGCCCGTCACCGCCGGCGACGCCATCGCCTGGTGCTATTCGGGCCTGGTGATCGGCGACGTGGGCAGCGGCTTCCTCAGCCAGTGGATCGCCAGCCGGCGCCGGACCCTGGGCATCTTCCTCACCCTGACCCTCGCCGGGATCCTGGCCTACCTCTTCCTGCGGGGCCTGGACCCGCGCCGCTTCTACCTGCTCTGCTTCTTCAACGGCATCGCCTACGGCTACTGGGCCGTCTTCGTCACGGTGAGCCGCGAGCAGTTCGGCACCAACCTGCGCGCCACCGTCACCACCAGCGTCCCCAACTTCGTGCGCTGGTCCGTGAGCCCCATGTCCCTGGTCTTCCTCTACCTGGCCCGCACCCAGGGCTGGGGCGTCGTCCGGGCGGCCCTCCTGGTGGGCCTGGCGGTGGTGGGCCTGGGCTACTGGGCCCTCGCGGGCCTGACGGAGACCCACGGCCGGGACCTGGACTTCATGGAGAGCGAGGCGGGCCCCGCCTGACCTAGTAAACCGCCGAGGCCCCACCGTCGATGGGGATCACCGCCCCGGTGGTCCAGGCGCTCTCCTCCCCGAGCAGGTGGGCCGCCAGACGGGCCACCTCCTCCTCCGTCCCCAGGCGCTTCAGGGGGTTCACCGTGGAGAGCCGCTGCAGGTCCGCCACGGGGTCCGGGCTCTGGCGCAGCCGCTCGTCCACCATGGGCGTGTGCACGGGGCCCGGGGCGATGGCGTTGCAGCGGATGCCCCGGGGGGCCCATTCCAGGGCCAGCACCTGGGCCAGCATGTGGACGCCGGCCTTGGCCACGGAGTAGGCGGCGGAGTCCGGGATGGCGCGCAGCCCGATGTTGGAGCCCGTGAGCACGACGCTGGCCCCGTTCCGCAGCCTCGGCCCCAAGTGGTGGGCCATGAGCCAGGGCCCCCGCAGGTTGAGGGCCAGCACGCGGTCGAAGGCCTCGACGGACGTGCCCTCCACGTCGCCGGTGACGAGGTGGCCCGCGTTCAGGAACATGCCGTCCAGGGGGGGGCAGAGCTTGGCGAAGGCCGCCACGGCCCGGTCGTCCGCGTGGTCCAGGGCCACGGCCTGGGCGGAGGGGAGGGTCTCCTGGAGGTAGGGCAGGCGCCGCCCCACCAGGAGCACCTCCGCCCCCTGCCGGGCCAGCAGCCTCGCGGTCGCGCGGCCGATGCCGCTGCCGGCGCCGGTGACG
>CAYSXG010000430.1:0-3547 GCA_964434895.1 uncultured Solibacteraceae bacterium
CGTCCCTTCGTCCGCCCGGTGGACGGCTCCCCCCGCCTGGCCACGGTGGTGGGCACCAACTTCGCGGAGGTGTCCCTGCACGTCCAGGACCGCAGCGCCGCGATCCTGGTGGCCCTCGACAACCTGGGCAAGGGCATGGCCTCCCAGGCCATCCAGAACATGAACCTGGCCCTGGGCTGGCCGGAGACCACCGGCCTCTGGGTGCCGGCCCTGTATCCGGGCTAAAGGGCCCCAGTCGTCCTGTCCAAGGCGGCTCAGGTTCCCGGTTGGACGGGCAGGGTCCGGGAGGCCAGCTGCATGCGGGCGATGTGGACGAGCTTGGGGGAGGGCTCGGCGGGATTGGGGCCGGAGGCCAGGGCCAGGATGTTGCGGGTGACCTGGATGGGCGTGAAGATCAGCCCCCAGGGGAAGCCCCACCAGCCGCAGAGGGCGCTGATGGCCAGGTTGCCCGCGTGGGACTTCACGCCGCATCCGCGGCAGCTCACCTGGGGCCGGCTCTGCCATTGGGTCATGACGAGGATGGACCACACGCGGTAGGAGGTATGGACGTCCACGGGTCCCGGCCCGTGGCATTTCGGGCAGAGGCCCGCGTGGATCTGGAGGGCCAGGCTCCGGGCCTCGCCTTCGCTCACCCGCGCCGCCAAGCTCACCAGCTGCCCCTTCTCCTGGCAGGAGGCATTGCAAAAGCGGAGTCCGTCGGAATGGACGCCGCCGAAGAGGATGGAGGTACCGCAGGTGGCGCAGGAATCCATGGAGAACCTCGGCTAGTGTACCTCGCCCGAAATACCTGGATCTTTGGAAGCGAAGGCGAGGTCCACTTCCATCGGGGCATGGCCCCTCTGGCGCAATACCAAGCTGCGCTTGATTTTGCTGTCACCCCTTTGGGGGCACTGCCGTGCCCCCAAGCCCCCGCCACGTGGTGCCCGAAAAACCATCCGAATGCTCCAGTTATTTCGCGAGGGCACCACTAGGAGTGCTTCTCTTTGGCTTCCAGGGCGGCCTCCACGGGACCCGTCGCGAGGGGGGCCTTGGCTTCCTTGCCGTCCTTGGCCTTGCGTCCCTTGGGGGCCTCGTCGGGGGTATGGCCCCGTCGGATGGAGGTGCCGTGCAGGGTGCCGCCCTCGTCCACCACGAGGGTGCCCGCCGTGACCTCCCCCTCCACGCAGCCCGTGCCGTGGATCTCCAGGCATTCGGCGATGTCGAGCACGCCCCGCACCACGCCGGTGACGATGAGGTGCTTGGCGCGGACGGTGCCCGTGACGAGGCCCGTGGGGGCCACCGTGATCTCGCCCTCGGAATGGATGGTGCCCTCCACCGTGCCCTCCACCCGCATGGCGTGGGCCCCCGCGTGGATCTCCCCCTGCCAGAGGGTGTCCTTGCCCAGGATGGTGTGGACCGGGGCGGCGTGTTCGGGCTTGGGCTTGGGCTTGAACATGGGTACCTCGCTCCTTACTTCAGGTCCGATAGCCACGCCTTCTGGAGGCGCAGGTAGGGCGTGGGGTTCACGGGCTTGCCGTCCAGGCGCACCTCGTAGTGCAGGTGCACGCCGGTGGCGCGCCCGCTGCGGCCCATGCGCCCCAGGATGTCCCCCCGGCTCACCCGCTGGCCCACCTGCACGTCCCAGCGCTCCATGTGGCCGTAGAGGGTCTCCAGGTCCTCCTGGTGCCGGAGGACCACCGCGTAGCCGTAGGCCTCCAGCCAGCCGGCGTGGACCACCTCCCCGTCGGCGGTGGCCTGGATGGGCGTGCCCTGCTCGTTGCTGATGTCCAGGCCCGTGTGGTAGCCCAGGAGCCCCTCGTCCTCCTCGTTGCGCTTGGAGAAGGGGCTCACCCGCACGCCGAAGCCGCTGCTGAGGTAGCCCGCGGTGGGCGGGATGGAGGGGGTGTGGTTCCAGCGCCAGAGGATGGGTTCCATGCGGTCCCGGATATCCTTGGCCTGCACCAGGCCCTTGTCCAGGCCCCGGCGCATCTGGTCCAGGTTCTGGAGGGAGAGGGCCTCCTTGCCCTGGGAGGGGGGCGGGGGCAGGGCGGGCTTGGGGGCCCGGGGATCCAGGAGCTTGAGCAGCTCCGCGTGCTTGGCGCGCAGGTCCTGGATCTCCGCCTCCAGGCCCTGGGCCGCCTCCAGGGCGCCCCGCAGCTCCGCCGTCTCCCGCTGGGTCTCCCGCTGGAGCCGGCCGAAGTCCATGATCTTCTTCCCGGCCCACAGCCCGTAGGCGCTGCCGATGGTCATGAGGGCCCCGAAGGCCAGGAGGCCCGCCGTGAAGCGCAGGATCCCGCGCTTGGTGAGGGACCAGCGGAAGGTGTGGTGGGGGCTGAAGACCACCATCACCGTGAACCAGCGCTCCGCGTCCGGACGGCTGGTCCGGCGGCCGCGGCGAAGGAGGGGCGGACGGGGCATGACCCATCAGGCTACCGGGGCCCTTGGACCCCTGTCGACCTTGGGTTTTTACAAGGGCGGGAGGGGGGGCTTCCAGAGGGCCCGAAAAGGCATGACGAAGGCGTGGCATTCCCGGCGTTGGGGGGCGTTAGCCTAGCGCCACCTCCAGGGGGCCCCATGGATCGCGCTTCGATCTTTCACGATCCGGACGAGGAGCGCTGCCCGGGCCTGAGGGTCCACCCCATCGCACGGGAGGCCGCCCCGCCGCCCCGGGGGCTGGCGTGGCTTCTGACGCTGCCGTCCTGCGCGCTGTGCGTGCTGGGGTTGGGGGCCCTCCGCTTCGAATCGAGGGCGGTCCTTCCCTTGGAAGAGGGCCGGATACGCTCGGTGAGGGTGGACCTGGAACCCGGAGAGCCCACGCGGGCTCCCCGAAAGCGGAACCTCGAGGATCCCGTGAAAGGCCAGGGGGACCGGAATGGCACGGACACCGTGGACCCGAAGCTCCTACACCTCGACGCACCTCCTGTCACCACGATTTCCGGCCCCAAGAACCTGGATCCCGCGGATCTCGTTGCTCCCGGACCCGAGGCGGAGTCCTCGGGTTCCACCTTCCGTAAGGACCTGCCGCCGGGGGCCGGAGGCAATGGCCGGGCCCGCGGTACCGGGAGGGACCTCGGCTCCGGCGGCGCTTCGGGGGATTCGGGCAGGGGCCTCGAAGAGCTGATCCCCCTCCGCACCGTCCACGCCCGCTGGGAGCATTCGAAGGCCCAGGACCTCCAGGTGAAGGTGCTCATCCTCATCGCGGAGGACGGCCGGGTGGTGAAGGCCGAGGCGGTTTCGGGGCCCGAGGAGTATCGGGCCGAATCGGTGGCGGCCGCCCTCCAGTGGAGCTTCCGGGTGCCTTCGCACCTCAGGGCCCGGTGCCCCCTCGCCCGCAGCATCATCTTTCGACCCACAGGTCTTCCCTAGCGAGACCCTGCACGTAACCACGCTTCCTCCAAGGAGACGCGATGCTCGGATATGCCCTGATGGCCTGCCTCGTCCAGACCCCCGCCCCGCCGCGGGCCAAACCGGCGCCTCCCGTGGCCGAAGTCCCCATCTCCGGAAAAATCATCGCCCTGCCGTACCTGCCCGAGCTCCCCGCCCCCGGGGCCGGAGCCGGCATGATCGG
>CAYSXG010000431.1:0-3534 GCA_964434895.1 uncultured Solibacteraceae bacterium
TGGACCGCTCGGCACCCTACTCCCATGCCAGCGGTGCCGGCGGTCCCGGGGCCCCCCCCCCCGTCGGGGCGGACCTGCCCACCCGGCCCCCCCCGGCCAAACCCCGCACCCCCTCCTCCCCGCCCAAACCCGGGATCCCGAAGCTGACCCTCCCGCCCCCGAAGGCGCCGGCCCGCCCGGTCCCCGGGCCCCCGAAGGTCTCCCCCCGCCTGCGCATGGACCGCCTGCTGGAGGGGCTGAAGCCTCCACCCAAGGGCTCCTCCCCGCCGGTCCCGAGCCCCCTTCCCAAGGCGGCGGCCCCGAAGGCGGAGCTGGTCGAGGACGCGACCCAGACCCTGGCGCGTCCCCGGCTGGCCCCGGAAGATTCCGTTTCGGAGGGGATCGAGCCCTTCGCGGGCATCGACTGGGAGGCCCTCCTGGCCGGCGTCACCGGGGAACGGGAGGGCCTGATCCGGGATCTGGAGGAGGGGCTGAAGGGGGTGGACATCCTCGGTCTGGACCCCCAGGGGCCCGAGCTGGAAGCGGACTTCCACGACCTGGAGGAGGCCCTGGGCCCCATGGGGCTTCCGGAGCTGCTGGAGGCGGAGGAGCGGATCGAGGCCCGGGAGCGGGGAGCGGGCCCCGGGGCGTCGGCCTGAACCCGGCGGGCGGCTAGCCCATGCCGTGCCGCTTCATGATGGCGCCTCGCTGGGCGTCGAATTCCGCCTGGGAGATGAGCTGGGAGTCGAAGAGATCCTTCAGTTCCGTCAGCTCCTCCTTCAGGGACTTGGCAGGCGCGGCCGGGGCCGCGGCGGCGGTGCCCGCGGGGTAGGGGGCCTGGGCCATCTGGCCCATGGCGCCGCCCATCTGCTGGCCCATGAGGTTGCCCATGCCCACGCCCATGCCGAGGCCCATGCCCATGCCGGCGATGCCGCCGGGGTTCTGGGCCGCCAGGGGCAGGGAATCCGCCACCTGCATCTGGGTGTAGGCGCCCATGACCGGGGCCATCATGCCCACGGATGTGCGCTTGTCCATCATCGCTTCCACTTCCTCGGGCAGCGTGAAGGGCTCCACCACCATCTTGGCCAGCTCCACGCCCATGGTGCGGAACTCGCCCTGGAGCTTCTGCTTCACGGCGTCGCCCACCTCGTCGATCTTGGCGTTGAGGTCCAGGGCCCCCATCTTCAGCTCTGCCAACGTGTCGGCCAGCTTGCTGGAGATGGTCTTGCGCAGCTGCTCCTGGCAGTCTTCCACGGTGTAGGTGCCGTTGGTGCCCACCAGCTGCTTGATGAAGGTCTGGATGGTCTCCTTCTCCTCCGGAACGCGGATGGAGTAGATGCCGTGGGCCCGGATGCGCACCATGCCGAAGTCCGGATCGCGCATCATGACCGGATTGGGGGTGCCCCAGCCCAGGTCGTTGAAGAGCTTGGTGTTGATGAAGATGACGTCGGACTTGAAGGGGGATTCGAAGCCGTACTTCCAGCCCTTCAGGGTGGCCAGCACCGGCAGGTTCTGGGTGTTGAGGGTGTAGGTGCCGGCCTGGGTGAAGACGTCGCCGAAGTGGCCCTCGTCCATGAAGACGGCCACCTGGCTTTCGCGCACGATGAGCTTGCCGCCGTTCTGGATCTCCTGGCCCCGGAAGGGGAAGCGCCAGGCCATCACGTCGTTGGAGTCGTCCAGCCACTGGACGACGTCCAGGAATTGGGCTTTGCCCCAGTCCATCAGACCCATGGGATCCTCCACACGGCATTTACCGCACCCATCAGTGTAGGAAGGGCGTCAAGGAGCGCGACGGGAAACCGCCGAACGGAGGGCTTTCGGGGGCCGATGCCCCCTCCGGATCGGGGAACCGCCTCAGCGAGCCTGGGGCACGGGGGAGGGCCAGGTCCATGCGCTCCAGCGCTCCTTGGGGACGGGGGTCGGGGTCCCTTCGGCATCGGCCGTGGCGAGGGCCAGGCGGAAGGCCAGGCGGACGATGCGGGCCATTTTCACCGGGTTCAGCTTGTCCGCGGTATCGGAGGGCCGGTGGTAGTCCTCGTGCATGCCCGCAAAAAAGAAGATGGAGGGGATTTTCGCCTTGAAGAAGTTGTAGTGGTCCGAGCGGGTCCAGTAAGGATCGGCGTCGTCCCGGAGGCCCATCCCCTCCAGGGCCGCCAGCCGCCGGGCCTCGGCGGTGAGGGTGGTCACGGCCCCCTCCACGCGGGCGGGGGTCACCGCCACCTGGCCCGGGTCTCCCCGTCCGATCATGTCCAGGTTGATGTCCGCCACCATGCGGGAGGGGGGGACCGGGGGCCGTTTCAGGAAGGCCTGGCTCCCGAAGAGGCCGATCTCCTCCCCACTGACGCTCAAAAAGAGCACCGAGCGCCGGGGATGGGCTCGGGCCATCAGCCGGGCGGTTTCCAGGCGGCCCGCGGTGCCCGAGGCGTTGTCGTCGGCCCCGGGATGGAGGACGCCTCCGGGGCTGCCCACGTGGTCGTGATGGGCCGACACCACCACGAACTGGTCCCGAAGGCGGGTGTCGCGACCGGGGATGTAGGCCAGGACGTTGCTCGCCGTCACCTTCCTGCGGTGGAGGGCCGGTTCGTAGTCCAGGGTGCCCAGGATCCGTGGGGCCGCATCCCCGTGGAGGGCGGGGCCTAGGTCCAGGCGCTCCAAAGCTTTCCGGGTGAGGGCGAGGATGGCCCGGCCCCGGGGGGCCGGGGCCCCCTCCATCACCAGGACCCCCCCGGAGGGGGCCGGATCCTCCTCTTCCGGGGACTCGGGGGCCTCGGGCTCGGTCGGAAGGTCGCCCACGTAGACCAGGCCGAGGGCCCCGGCCTGCCTCGCCCGCCGATACTCCTCCTCCTGGGAGTCGGGGCTCCCGGGGGCCCGGGGCACGAGGACCCAGCGGCCGTTCACCGCAGGATCCCCGAGGGGGGCCAGGATCACGTCGCCGGACTTGGCCTGGAACAGGTTCCCCTGGACCTCGCTCCCCATGTGGAGCTCCACCTGGTTCCAGCGGGTCCGGGTGGACTTCGGGTCCAGGCTCACCCGATCCAGGACGTAGGGGAAATGAAAGCGGGTCTCGCCTCCCAGGCCCGGGAAGGCCTGCAGACCCAGGGCCTTGAAGCGCCGGGCGATGAAGGCCGCGGCCCGTCCCTGGCCCTGGGTGCCCGTGCCCCGGCCCCCCATGGCAGGCGCTGCCAGGGCCGCGGCGTCCTGGAACAGGCGTCCGGGTTCCTGGGCCGCCAGGGCCGAGGACGCCAACAGGAGCTCCGCGCCAAAGGCGAGGAAGGTGCGCGAGGTTCGGCCCACGCGTGGATCCCGCCCCGTACTAGCGTTTCCCCTTAAGAGGGGGATTGGGGATGCGGTCCTTGGTGTGGAGCAGGTGGGTGTCGCTATCGACGATGCAGCGCCAGCCCCGATCCTCCTTGGGCATGTGGACGTCCACCTCCCAGCCTCCCGTGGCCCCGTTGAGGGGGATCTGCCGGGCGCTCACGGCGATCCCGCCGGTCTCCCGCTCGGCGATGGCCTTGGCCTCCTTGGTCGTGTTGACGGGGCCCGAGGACCGATGGG
>CAYSXG010000432.1:0-3531 GCA_964434895.1 uncultured Solibacteraceae bacterium
GCGTGGGGCTCTGCCATCGGACCCTCCTGGAGCTGGCCGAATTCCGCCGGGAGCTGACGGCGCGCCTGGCCTATCCCTTGGTGGTGGTGACCTCGTCCACCCTGGCGGTGCTGGTGCTGCTGCTGAAGGTCTTTCCGGCCATGGCGGGCATGTGGGAGAACCTGGGCAGGCCCCTGCCGCCCCGCCTGGTGGTCATCCACGTCCTGGGCTGGATGGGGCTCGCCACCTTGGCGACCCTGGCCCTGGGCCTGGCCTGGGTCATGGGTGGCGGTGAAAGGGCCCAGCGGTTGCCGGGCTTCCGGACCCTGGGCCGCCACCGCCAACGGGCGGAGGCCTGGTCGGCCCTGGCCATGGCCCTTTCCGGCGGCGTTCCGCTGCTGGGGGCCCTGGAGCTGCTGGGGGAGCGCTGGGGCGCCCGGGAGATGCACGAGGCCATCCGGCGGGGGGTTCGGCCCGAGGCGGCCCTGTCGGGCTGGGTGGACGACGCGCCGGGCCAGCGGGCGGTGCTTTCGGCGGGGCTCCAGATCGGGGACCTGGCGGGGGGGGCCCAGGGCGTGGCGGAGGGTTACCGGGAGCTGCTGGCCCAGGACCTCCAGAAACTCCAGCGGCGCCTGGAACCCGCCGTGCTGGTCCTGCTGGGCGGAATCCTGATGGGCCTCGCTTGGGGACTGTTTTCGTTGATGGGGGAGATGGAACATGGGCTCGTGCGCTAGGAAGGGGACGCAGCGCGGCTTCACGCTGCTCGAATTGGTGGTGGTGCTGGTGATCCTCGGGACACTGGCGGCCCTGGTGGGCCCGCGGCTCGTGGGCCATTCCAGCGAGGCGCGCATCACCGCCGCCAAGACGCAGATCGAGCTGTTCCGCCAGGCCCTGGAGACCTTCCGCATGCACGCGGGCCGCTATCCCTCCACCCAGGAGGGCCTGGAAGCGCTGCAGACGCAACCCCCGGGCCTCGCGTCCTGGCGGGGCCCCTACCTCGCCCGGGGCGTGCCCAAGGACCCCTGGGGTAACCCCTACGTCTACAAGTCGCCCGGGGACCAGGGTCGCGAATTCGACATCCTTTCCCTGGGCAGCGACGGCCAGCCGGGCGGGACGGGCGAGGCCGCCGACGTGGCGAGCTGGTGATGGAAGGTCCGATGAAGGGCAGGGGACGGTGAATCGGAGGGCCGCGGGCGGTTTCACGCTCCTCGAAGTGGTCGTCGCCCTGGGGCTGGTGGGCGTGGGCGTGACGGCGCTGCTCCTGGCCCTGGCCCAGGGGCGGCGCACTTCCTACCAGACCCGGCAGTGGGCCGAGGAGCAGCAGCGGGCCACGGCGGTGCTTTTCCAGTCGCTGGAGGAATGGCGCCAGGTCCGCACCGAAGCGGCGCGGCGGAACGCCCTGGAACAGCGGGGAGAGGACCCCCTCCTGGGGCCCTGGACCTGGCGGGCCCAAGCGGAGCATCGCCTGGAAGGGCGCCCCGTGGACTTCTACCGGGTGACGTTGAGGTGGGCCTCCGCGGGCCGCCCTCTGGAGGTGGAGACCCGTGCGGTCCTGCGCGTCGTCCAATAACCGGGGCTTCACCCTCCTGGAGCTGGTGGTGGCCATGGCCTGCTCGGCCATCCTGGTGGCCCTGTTGGCTTCGGTCTGGATTCAAATGATGCGCACCTCCACGGCCGTGATGGGGGAGGCGGCCCAGCATCGTGGGAGGGAGGCGGAGCGCCGGGACCTCCAGCGCCTGCTCCTGAACCTGCGATGGAGCCCCACCTCCCTGGCCCCCGGCGGCGCCCTTCCCTGGGAGGCCTCTCCGGGGCGGATCTCGGTCTGGAGCGGCGAATCCGCCGGCCAGAGCGCCGGCCCCGTGCGATGGACCCTGGAGGCCCGGCCCGAAGGCGTCTCGGCCCGGATCGCCGACCCCCTGGGCCCCTCTCCCGTGGCCCCGGTCTGGAGCCAGGTCCAGGACCTGCGTCTGGAAGCCCTCCTGGACGCGCTCCAGGAGGGCGGGGAAGAAGCGCGCTGGACGGCGCTTTCCGGCTGGGACGCCGCGCGGCCCTTCCGTCCCGCGGCCCTGCGCTTGTGGATACGATGGAAAGGTCAGGACATCGAAGAATGCCTCGTGAGGACGCTGTGAACAGGGAGAGTGGGTTCATCGCCCTTCACGCGCTGCTCTCCCTGGCCTTCCTCGTGGCCGTGGCGGTGCTGGTGCTGGCCCATTGGGACGGCATCAACCAGCGCTACCGCCAGCAGGGGGGGGAGGCCCAAGCCCAGCGCCTGGCGGCCGCCTTCATCGAGGAGCGGTTGGCCCAGGAGTGGGTCGCCTCCCCCCGCCCCTGGATCCCCGCCCTTCGGGGCGAGCAGGCCTACGGGGCCGCCACCCTCCGCTGGCGTCGCCTTCCCGTCGAGGGACGCTGGCGCGCGGGGGCCCGGCCCTGGACGCCGGAATGGCGGGAGGCCTGGGATCGCCTGGGAGCCTCTCCGGAGCGCACGGCCCGCTGGCAGGGGTGGCTGGAGCAGCGCCAGGCCGCGGTTCTGGGCGCGGCCCTCGGGCGCGGCGACCTCGTCCAGGACCGACGCTTCCTCCAAGGGATCTTCCGGGACCTGGGGCTGGAGGCGCGATGGACGAGCGCCGACCGCCTCTGGACGGGGGACGAGGGCGGCAGCCTCCAGCGGTTGAACCTGTTGGGGGCCGATCCCGAGGTCCTGTCGAAGGTGTCGGGCGTGGCCCAGGCGCGCATCGAGGCCTTCCAGGCCGCGGCGGAGCGGGGGCTTCGGGAGGCCGGCGAAGCCCAGGGTTTTTGGCGCTTCGACGAGGCCCAGGCCCTGGAGCGGTGGGCCAGCGCGCGGCCCTTCTCCACGGCCTTCTGGGAGGTGGAGGTGGCCCTCCCGACCCTGCGCCAGCCGGTGCTCACCCGCTGGCGCGTGAACCTGGACGAAGGCAGCCCGGGCAACCCCTGGTTCCGGCTTCAGCCCTGGTCCCGGGAGCAGTGGTGATCCGCCTTAGCCTGCCTCGCCCGCCCGCATGGCCCGAGCTGCTCGAGGAGCTGCGGGAACGGCCGAAGGCCCCGGTCCTCGTGGAGGTCCCCGAAGGGTGGTGCTATCGCGTCCAGCGGGGCGGGCCCCTGGGAGGGTGGAAGGCCTCCATGCTGGAGTCGCTGCGTCCCGGCCTCTTTCCGGAGCCGCTGGAAAACCTGCACTGGGACGAGGATCTCGGGGAGGACGGGACCTGGCGCGCCTGGGCCCTTTCCTCGGCCCGGCTGGAGGCCGCCCTGGGCGGCCTTTCCGAGCCGCTCTGGACTGCGGGTCGGCGGGTGCGGGTGCGCCCCGCCGGGACCGGAGAGGAGGGCCTCGAAGCCTTTCCGAACCTCGCTCCGGGGGGCTTTCGCGGTCGGCGCATCCCCTGGGGTCGGCTCCGCCGCGGGGCCGCCCGCCTCGGCCCCTTCCTCGCGGCGGCCGCGGCCCTGCTTCTGGTGGGCCTGCGCCTTCATGGGGGATGGGCGCGCCTGGAGGCCCGCCTTCGGGCCGAGGAACAGGCCGTGCGGGGCATGGACCGCCAG
>CAYSXG010000433.1:0-3526 GCA_964434895.1 uncultured Solibacteraceae bacterium
GCACTGCCCGATGGAGGATGCGCTCGGCAACACACTGGGCCACGGCAAGGCCCCCTTCCCCCTCGTCATCCTCTACCTCAGCATCCTGGCCTGGGCGGTCCTGGCCTGGATCCGTCCCAGCGGCCCCTGAGGGTTCAGACCATGCGACGTACGCATCTCCCGATCCTCCTCCCGGGCCTCGGCCTCGCGGCGGGCCTGGTCCTGGCGGCCGGCCTGGCGCTGGGGTGCGCAAGCAACGGCCTCGGCACCGCCGGCGCGGCCCAGGGCTCCCTCACGAAGGCCTCCGCCGGGGCTCCCTCGGGCCTGGAAACCGGCTCCGATTCCCTCCAGTACCCCCTCGGGATGCCTTCGGCCCTGAAGGGGCGGGCGGTCTACACCGCCAACTGCGCCTCCTGCCACGGCACCTACTACACGGCGGTGGAAAAGGCGGCCATGGACAAGGACAAGGAACTGGCCGCGGACCATCCCGAGAAGGGCAAGATCTTCAAGGACCTGACGGCCGACCACCGCTACCCGGCCCTGGACCGGAAGACGGGCCCGGACTTCTACTCCCGCGACTGGCGCTTCCAGCGCACCCCCGGCCAGCTCTTCCAGCTCCTGGCCTACGGCAGCGTGGACGCCAAGCTGGGCAACCCCGCCGCGGGCAAGCTCCAGCATCCCGGCCCCAGCGGCAAGCCGGGCGAGGGCTGGATCGACGCCATCAAGGCGGATCGCGGCGGCCTCTCCTACGCCCCGGGGGATCCGGTGCCCGTGTGGGACGCGGTCTACTACGTGTGGAGCCGCTCCATCGCCGGCGTGCACCCCACCCGCTTCAAGGACGTCTGGGACATCTACGGCCAGAACTGCTCCGTCTGCCACGGCTCCACGGCCAAGGGCGACGGCCCCCTGAGCCGCACCCTGAATCCCCAGCCCTTCAACTTCCAGAACCGCAAGGCCCTGGCGGAACAGACGGACCAGTTCCTGTTCTGGCGCGTGTCCGAGGGGGGGCAGTTCCGCGTGATCCCCCCGGCCATCAAGGAGACCATGTCCCCCCAGGCCCTCGGACTTTACGTCCACCAGTGGTCCGCGATGCCCTCCTGGCGCGGCGTACTGACCGACGACCAGCGCTGGATGCTGGTGGACGGCGTCCGCTCGAAGACCTACGAGCACGAGTGAGGCTCCCATGAGTGAACCGAAGAGCGACCTGAAACGCCGATTCTTCCTCAAGACCGCCACGACCATCCCTATCGTGGGCGGGGTGGTCTGGCTCCAGCACATCGTCCTGCGCTACTTCAAGCCCACCATGGTGGGGGGCCTCAAGGGCCTGGTGGCGGGCCCCGACCAGGCCGGCTCCGCCGACCAGGTGGTGGCGGAGCTGAGCGAGCTCCAGAAGCCTTGGGACGTCAAGGAATTCATCTACGTGCGCAACTCCGTCGAGTACAGCTCCCGGAAGTTCCAGGGGGCCAAGATCCCCGGCTACGTGCTGCGCATCCCCGACGAGTTCGCCAACCCCGCGGACCCCAAGTCCAAGTTCGTGGTGGTGCAGCGCATCTGCCCGCACCTGGGTTGCACCTTCAACTTCGTGCCCAGCCCCACGGAGCTGGCGGGCCAGTACAACTTCAAGCCCCCGGCGCCGGAGCACCCCTACTTCGCCTGCCCCTGCCATTTGTCGGTCTACGACCCCACGCGGCCCCAGCCCATCGACGGGAGCGTGAAGGGCGTGCCCTTCAACAAGCTCCCCGGCAAGGTGGTCTCGGGCCCGGCCCCGCGCCCACCCCGGACCATGGCCTTCGACATCAAGGACGGCAAGATCGTGATCACGGATACCGAAGGAGGCGGCGTTGGTTAACGAAATTCCCTCCTGGCTGCCCAGGCTCATCGCCAACTTCATCCCCCGGCGGGGCCTGCTGCGTCACCTCCTCCTCGGCCTGATCTGCGCCCCCCAGAACCTCTGGGGCTGGATCACGGACCGCTGGGACAAGATGGACCTCTTCGACGAGTCCCACACGGAGAAGGCCAAGACCAACCCCTGGTACGCCCTGGGAGGCATGTGGTACTGGGCCTGGATGGTGGTGATCATGAGCGGCGTCATCCTCATGATCTATTACATCCCGGTCACGGATCAGGCCTTCCGCTCCATCGAGCGCATCCAGGCCAACTGGACCTGGGGCGTGGTGCCCATCGGCGCCATGATCCGCGGCTGCCACAAGTACGGCGCCGACGCCTTCATCATCCTGGCCACCATGCGCGTCTACCGCATCTGGTTCACGGGCGACTACAAGGGCGGCCACGAGCTGAGCTTCGGCGTGGCCCTGCTCCTCCTCATCATCGGCATGTACTCGGGCCTCACGGGATACTTGTTGATCTGGAACCAGCGCGCCCTGTGGGCGACGAAGGTGATGGCCACCTTCCCCACCTACTTGGATAAGAACCCCGCCTGGATCCCCGGCGGCGAGTTCATCAACTGGACCAACCAGGGCAAGACCACGGCGCAGATCCTCCTGGGGGGCACCTCCATCGGCCCTGCCACCGTGACGCGCTTCTACGCCTTCCACTTCATGCTGAGCTTCGTGCCCATGATCCTCTTCGAGCTGCGGGTCTACCACCGCAGCTTCCGGCGCATGAACATCAGCAACTGGGCCAAGTTCGCGGTCTTCGCGGTGATCCTCGGCGTGACGCTGCTGATCCCCGCGGCCCAGGGCAGCCCGGCCAATCCCGAAGTGACCCCGAATCCCATCCTGTCGGACTGGTACTTCCTGGCCATGTACCACATGCTCAAGCTCCAGGACCCCTACCTGGCCACGGTGCTCACGGTGGGCGTGCCCGCCCTCGTGCTCGGGGCCCTCTTCCTGGACCGCCGGCCGGAGAAGGAGTGGGGCAAGCGCCAGATCGCCAACTGGATCGGCATTGGCGGCCTGATCTACTTCATCGCCTTCAGCTTCCTCATCATCGAAGGCATCGCCGACATCCATCGGGACGCCCCGCTCTGGTACTACTCCATGGGCATCTTCCTGCTCATCGGGTACTTCCAGGACTGGAAGTACGTGATGCAGCGGGACAGCGCCAAGTGGTTCGAGACCTTCCACGTCTTCTTCGTCGTCTTCATCCTCATCTCGATGTCGGCGAACACGCTGTATCACTACTTCGGGGATATCCGGGAGTACAACTTCATCGCCAAGGGACAGATGCCTGCGGTGCTGGAGATGCTCCAGAAGGCCAAGCCCACCGCCACGGCGGACGAGGCCTGGGCCTGGATGGAAAAGAACAGGCCCTCCCTCAACCTGTGGCTCACCTCCGGCGTCGGGCCGGACAAGCCCGCGGGCCTGGAGCTCTGGAAGCTCCACGTCCTCGGCTGGCTGGGCACCCTCGCCGCGGGCACCGTGATCGGCCTCGGCCGCTGGGGCGCCAAGCGGGACAAGGAACTGGCCGCCCTGGAAGCCAAGGCCAAACCCAAGACCGCCGCGGCCCCCGCCGCCAAGTAGGAGCCCGAGGCCGCCGTGTACGACCAGAAGCGCATCAAGATCAGCAAGTGGGCCGGCACGGTCCT
>CAYSXG010000434.1:0-3518 GCA_964434895.1 uncultured Solibacteraceae bacterium
GCTGGGGGCCACCAAGGGGCTTCCGGACACCCCCCTCGAGGCAGCTCCATGAACCAGTACCGCCCCCCCCTCCGGGAAATCCCATCCGTGCTCTTCACCTCCTCGGGGTGGATCCGGGGCACCTTCCACATCCCGCAGCTGCACGGGTTCCTCGATAACCTCTCCAAGGCCGGGGACTTCCTCAAGCTCACGGACGTCACCCTCCCCCACTTCAAGAAGCACCTCCAGTTCTTCGGGCTTCGCCGGAACGCGGTGATGATGATCATCCCGGACTGCCCGGAGGAGATGCTGCACCTGCCCAAGCCCCTCCTCAAGGCCCGGAACCTCCCGGTCTCCTTCCTGCTGGAATCGGGCACCGTCAGCGGCACCCTCGTCCTCGAAGGGGAGATCCGGATCTCCGACTTCCTCAGCAAGGAGAACCGCTGGATCGTCCTGCGCGACAGCGTCCTGGGGGCCAACGCCCAGTCCGGCGCCACCCAGGAGACCCGCTTCCCCCTGCTCCTCCTCAATTCCACCAGCATCATCGGGGCCTCCGAAGAGGCGGTGAACTGAGGCCGCTCAGCGGCTCGGCTGAAGCAGGATCGGCTCCGGGGGCGGATTCTTGGCCGAGACTTTGAGGCTCTTCGTTTCGTAGCCCTTCTTCACGACGTCGAGGACCACGGCCCGGTCCTCCACCTGGAGGGACCAGATGGGCGTCCGCTGGGCCTGGGGCACGCCGTTCACCAGGACCTCGGCCCCGGACGGATTGCTCAGCACGCGGATGAAGCCGTCCTGGAGCTTGAGGCGCTGGTCCACGTTGTCCCCGGACTTCGAAAGGTCCACCTGGACTTCCCGGTAGTCCACCAGCCACAGGGTCAGGAGCTTGGCCTTTTGGGTGAGCTGGAGGCCGTCCAGGTTGGTCTTCCCCCGCTCCTCGCCGTCGATGGTGACGGTGGCCCCGGGGGGATAGGTATGGATGCTCAGGGTCCGCACCTGGGAATCCTGGTACATCATCCAGCCCTTGATGCCGCCGGCCGCGATCACCGCCAGGATCAGGGCCAGCTTGACCCAGTGGCTCCACTCGGATTCCCGCCGCACCGGGGCGCCCAGGGTCGGGTGGGCGGGCCGGGGCACGGTGCCCGGAAGGGTGGAACCGGGACGGGGAGGCCTCGGCGTCGCCGGATGGCTGGGGGGCTCGGGCGCCGGGGGCCGCGGCGTGGAGCCGGGCCAATGATGGAGCAGGTCCTCGGGGGGGGCCGCCAGGTGCTTGGCCATCTCCCCGGAGCCGGAGGACCTGGCCCCGCCTCGCCCTTTCCGGGGCGCCGGCACCACCCCCGTGCGGATATCCTCCTGGGAGGGCCGCTGGGAGCCGCGTCCGGCGGCCATGGCCTGGGCCGCGAGATTGCCGTCCTCGGGGAGGGGGGGCACGGGGAGGTCCAGGGCCTCCGCCAGGGCGCGCACGAGGGTCCCGAGGGTGGGGTAGCGCTGGGAGGGGTCCTTGTGGAGGGCCTGCTGAAAGACCCGGGCCAGATGGGGATCCATGTCCGAGGGGATCTGGGGGGGCTCGTGGACGATGCGGTAGAGGGTCACCCCGAGGCTATCCCCGGTGTAGGGCAGGCAGCCGCCGGAGAACACTTCGAAGGCGGTCACCGCGAAGGCGTAGATGTCCGTATGATGGCCCGCCTCCTTCCCCAGCAGGAGCTCCGGCGCGGTATAGGACGGGGTCCCCACCACCATGCCCGTGGTCGTCAGCCTCGAGGCGTCCGCCTTGGCGATGCCGAAGTCCATGAGCTTCACCCGGCCGTCCTTGGACACCAGGATGTTCTCGGGCTTCACGTCCCGGTGGATGATGCCCGCGACGCCGGCGGCGTGGAGGCCCCGCATGACCTGCACCAGGATCTCGAGCCCCGCCTCCGGGCCGAGGGTCTCCCGCTGGATGAGGCCGGAGAGGCTGGCTCCCTCCACGTATTCCATGGCTAGGAAGGGCCCCGCCTCGGGATCCTCCCCCACGTCGTAGACCGTGATGACGTTCGGGTGGTTCAACCGGGAAGAGGTCTCCGCCTCCCGCCGGAAGCGCTCCATGATGCTGGAATTTTCCGCCCCCCGCTCCTTCATGACCTTGATGGCCACCTTCCGCTTCAGGACGGGGTCCTGGGCGAGGTAGACCATCCCCATGGCGCCCTGGCCCAATTCGCTCAGGATCTGGTATCGGCCTATGGAACCAGGGGTTCCCTGCATCAAGACTCCGGATTGGAATAGCCTCTCAAGCTTAGCATCGGCGGGGCCGGGAGCGGAGATGACTCCCGACCGGGACCCCCCCGCCGGGCGGGTTTTCCGGCTGCCCCCAAAGCGGCGGCGGAGGTAGAATGGTGGGTTCGGGAGCCCTCCGGCCCGCGACCTTCCGCGTCGACCTGGACCGCGGGGGCCCCGAAGGGGTCGAAGTCCACCGCCCACGCCGCTCCCGCCGAGGTACCCATGCTTTCAGTCCAGAACGTCACCATGCGCTACGGCGCCAAGATCCTCTTTGAGGAAGTGACCACCACCTTCACCCCCGGACGCCGCTACGGCCTCACGGGCCCCAACGGCGCCGGCAAGTCCACCTTCATGAAGATCCTGGCCGGCGAGCTGGAGCAGCAGAAGGGCAGCGTCGTCCGTCCCCGAAAGATGGGCATCCTTCGCCAGGACCAGTTCGCCTTCGACGAGTACCGCGTCATCGACACGGTGATCATGGGCAACAAGCCCCTGTGGGTGGCCCTCCAGGAGCGGGACGCCATCTACGAGAAGGCCGAGATGACGGACGAGGACGGCATCCGCGTGGCGGAGCTGGAAGGCGTGGTGGCGGACGAGGACGGCTACACCGCCGAAAGCGACGCCGCCATCCTGCTCCAGGGCCTGGACATCCCCGAGGAGCTGCACGAGCGGAAGATGGCGGAGCTGCAGGGCGGCCAGAAGGTGCGCGTGCTGCTGGCCCAGGCCCTCTTCGGCCACCCCCAGGCCCTGCTGCTGGACGAGCCCACCAACCACCTGGACCTGGAATCCATCCACTGGCTGGAGAACTTCCTCGACCACTACAAGGGCACGGTCATCGCGATCTCCCACGTCCGCCATTTCCTCAACAACATCTGCACCCACATCGCCGACATCGACTACCAGACCATCATCCAGTACACCGGCGGCTACGACGACATGGTGCTGCAGAAGACCCAGGTGCGCGCGCGCATCGAGTCCGAGAACGCGCAGCGGGAGAAGAAGATCGCCCAGCTCAACGAGTTCATCCAGCGCTTCGCCGCCGGCACCCGCAGCTCCCAGGTGAACAGCCGCCGCAAGGAGGTGGAGCGCCTCGCCCCGGGCGACCTGGCCCGCAGCAACATCCAACGCCCCTTCATCAAGTTCGAGCAGAAGCGCCCCTCGGGCCGCCACGCTCTGGAATTCGAGGCCGTATCGAAGGGCTACGGCGGCTCCGAGGTCGTCCGCGGCTTCACCGCCAACGTGCCCCGGGGCGGGCGCGTCGCCATCATGGGCCGCAACGGCGTGGGCAA
>CAYSXG010000435.1:0-3507 GCA_964434895.1 uncultured Solibacteraceae bacterium
TCGCTTGGCCGGCGCTCCCAGCGCGGCCCGTGCGATTTCTAAAACACCCTCTTAGAGAAGGGGGGTCAGCCGCAGGGTCACCTTGAATTCGCTGCGCCCGTAGAAACACTTCTCGCGCTGGGCGTCGTAGAGCCAGGCCCACTGGGCCTTGGGCTCGTAGCCCGGGGCGTAGGCCTTGAGGATCTTGGCGTTGACGGAGCTGTTGAACATGCAGGCGTCGCGGCAGGGCTTCCATTCGAAGGCGAAGACCCCGGGCACCGCCGTGGGGGCCACCGCGTGCTCGAAGAAATTCGATTGGGGGCGCAGATCCAGCCGGTTCCAGACCCGCAGGCTGGCCCGGGGGATGGGCTGTCCCGTGACGTCGTCCAGGACCTCCACCGTCACCGAGGACAGGTCCGGCACCGAATCCACCCCCGCGGCCCGATGAAGGCCGTTGATGACCCCCACCGTCGCCGGGGCGAAGCGCACGGCGGCCAGCAGGGCGGGAAGGGAGTCCGGGGAGCCCAGGCGGGGGTTGCGGTAGGCCAGCACCGTCAGGGGATCCGCCCAGTACTCCTGGTTTCCGTCCCAGAAAGGATGGCCTTCCGCAGCGTTGAGTCCGGGCATGGGGGGCAGGACGGGCTCAACCCCCGTGGGATCCTGCAGGCCCCCGGCGGAATAGTATTCCCCCACCCCCGCCCCGAAGGTGTGCTCCAGCTCGTGGAGGACGTGGTCGATCTGAAGCCAGTACTGAGCCAGCTGAGGGGAGCCGGGGCGCAGGGCGGAGGGATCATAGATCCTGTCCCAGCGCAGGTCGTCGGCGCCGCCGGCCCCACTGGCGTCCACGGCCATGCAGCCCCCGTAGCTCCCCCGCTCCGGCCGGTCCGTCAGGCGGGCGTAGACCCACACCTCGAAGCCCGTCTCGGGATAGGGGCCGGGGCCCTGGGTGAAGGGGCTCCCGGTGCAGACCGTGATATCGCTGAGGGGATCGAAGACCAGCCTGCGGAGGGTCTCCCGATGGAAGACCGCCTGGACGTGGGCGGCGTACTGGCCCAGGCGGGAACGGAGGGCGGCGGCGTCCAGGGTGCCCGCCAGATCTTGATGGATGAAGAAGCGCAGCCGATGGACGTAGTAGCCCCCCGTGGGCTCGTAGACCCTCGCCAGCCTCGGAGCCTCGCCGGCCCCGAGGGTGATGCTTTCCCCGGCCGGGGCACGGTACTGCTGCAGCGGCGCGTATTCCAGGCTGTGCCGCCCCGGGGCCAGGCCCCGCACCGTGGACCCGCTCGGCATCCAGTCCCCCCCGTCCACCCGCCAGCTGCCGCTGACGGGGCTGAGATCCAGGGTCAGGGAGGCCGCCTCCGGCGCGCGCACCGCCACCCTCGCCTCGGTCCAGACCCCCTCGGCATTGGTGACCCGCAGGGTGTAGACCGTATCCCCTTCGGGGCTCACGGGGACAGCCTCCCCGCTGGCCACGGGACCGATCCCGTGGTCCACCCGCCCGCTGCCGTTCACGAAGACCGCCACCAGCCTCGGGCCCGATTCGCCTGAGTCCGGGGCCTGGGCGAAGCGGGCGATGGAGGGCGCGGGAAGGGCGGGCTTGGGGCTTTCCCCGCCCCCGGAGAGGGTGAAGAGCCCCAGGACGAGGGCCGCCGGGAAGACCCAGTGTTTGGGATCCGTAAGACGGATGGACTCCATGGTCCCACCTCAGATATGGCCCTAAGGGGGGAAATGTACGCCGGACCTCCGGAGCGCGCCACGAATTCCTGGAGGGGTAATTTGGCAAAAATCGATATCTTTCGTCCTCGCTCCCAGCGCCCCGTCAAGCGAAGTTCGGGGGCGCGTTGGGGGCCCGCCCGGCGGGGCGCAGGGGACCGCTACACTGGCCTTCCCCCTCCCCGCAGGTGATGCATGTCCCAAGGCTACCGCCGCCAGGTCGGCCCCTTCTCCGCCACGATGCTCATCGCGGGCTCCATGATCGGCAGCGGGGTCTTCCTCGTGGCGGCGGACATCGTCCGCACCGGGCGCAGCGCGGGCTTCCTCATGGCCGCCTGGGCCTTCGTGACCCTGCTGACGGTGGCCGGAGCCCTGAGCTACGGGGAGTTGGCGGCTGCCTACCCCCGGGCCGGCGGCCAGTACACCTACCTCCGGGAGGTCTACGGCCGCCTCCCGGGCTTCCTCTACGGCTGGACCGCCTTCACCGTCATCGAGACCGGCGGCATCGCCGCCGTGGGGGTGGGCTTCGGCCAGTACCTGGGGGCCTTCTTTCCCTCCGTCAGCGATAGCCGCTGGCTCCTGGGCCCCTTCCCCGTCCGCGCCCTCCACGTGGGCGGCCTGGAGGTGGGGCCCTACGTCCTCGGCCTCTCCACCACGCGCCTGGCGGCCATCCTGCTCATCCTGGCCTGGTCCGCCCTGAACACCCTGGGGGTGAGGATGGGGGCGCGGGTCCAGAACTTCTTCACCGTCGCCAAGCTGGGCAGCCTCGCGGCCCTGGTGGTGCTGGGCCTGGCCCTGCGGCCCTCGGTGGCCCCGGACCCCGCGCCCTTCGCCGGGCCCGGGGCCACCCTGCCCTGGTGGACGGCCCTCCTGGTGGTGCAGACCGGCTGCCTCTTTTCGGCGGTGGGCTGGGAATACGTCACCAACATCGCCGCCGAGGTGGTGGAGCCCGCGCGCACCATCCCCCGGGCCCTCCTGGTGGGCACCCTGATGGTCTGCGGGCTCTACCTGGTGGTGAACGCCGTGTACCTCCGCCTCCTGGGCCCCTGGGGCATCGCCACCGCCCCGGAGGACCGCGTGGGCTCCGCGGCCCTGCAGGCGGTCCTGGGCCCCGCGGGGGGACGGGTGATGGCCGGGGCCATCCTCGTATCCATGGCGGGCTGGGTGAACGGGGCCGTCCTGTCCACCTCCCGCATCTACCAGGCCATGGCCGAGGACGGCCTCTTCTTCAAGGCGGCCGGCAGCCTCAACGCCCGCGGCGTCCCGGCCCGGGCCATGGGGGTCCAGGCCCTCTGGTCCTGCCTCCTGGCCACCACCGGGAGCTACGGCCAGCTGCTGGACTACAGCATCTTCGCCGCCCTCCTCTTCTACGTGGCCAGCGTGACGGCGGTCTTCGTCTCCCGCCTGCGCAATCCCGGCCTCCCCCGCCCCTACAAGGTCTTCGCCTACCCCCTCCTGCCCGGCGCCTTCGTCCTCGGGGGCCTCGCCATCCTGGGCACCCTCCTGCGCTTCAAGCCGGCCTTCACCTGGCCGGGCCTGTACCTCGTGGCCCTGGGCCTCCCCGTTTACTTCCTCCCGGGTCCGGGGGCCGCGGAACCGGGAAAGGGGGTGGGCGACGGGGCAACGCAGCGGCTGACGGCCGGTTCGGTGGACTACGCCGACGCCGGTGAGCGCCTGCTGAAAGGCAAGGCCGAGCCGAAGAAGCTCTGGCGGCCCACCAGGGTGGTGTCGGCGCTGGGCGGTGCGCAGCGGATGGATGGGCTGGAGGGCCCGCTGGTGGGGCGGGAGGCTGAGCTTCGCACGCGTGGTTCGAAG
>CAYSXG010000436.1:0-3492 GCA_964434895.1 uncultured Solibacteraceae bacterium
GCAGGGGGGGAGGGGTCAGGGTGGCCCGGGTGGGATGCATGGTTCCAGAGGCCTCTGGGGATGCTCGGGGTTAACCCGCCCACACGGAAGATGGAATTTTTTCCACCCGGAGCAAAGGCGGGGCCTACCCCTCAGCGATCTTGGCCTCGGACCTTCAAGAGGCCCAGAAGGACCGCGGGCCTTATCTCACCAGCTCGCTGGCCCGCACCAGGGCGACCCGTCCCTTCGCAGAGGGGATCAATCTTTCCAAGGCCGCCACGGTTTCGGGGTAGATGTGCCCGATGGCGATGGCGGAGCCCTCCTTCTTCGCCAGCTCCACGGCCCGATCCCATTGCTTCTCGATCTCCGGGAAACTGCGGTCGTCGTCCAGGAAGACGTTCCGTTGGGCGGCGGGGATGCCGAAGCCCCGGGCCACGTCCAGGGCCACCGTGTCCTTGGTGGTGCGGCTGTCCACGAAGAAGAGCTTCTTCCCCCGGAACTCCCCGAGCACCCAGGCCATGCGCTCCTTGTCGGCGGTCAGGCGGGAACCCATGTGGTTGTTGGCCCCCTTGATGTAGGGCACGTCCGCCAGGGCCTTGCGGGTGCGCGCCCGCAACTCCGCTTCCGGGAGGTCGAATTTCAGGGCCTCGGGCCCCGGATCCTTCTCCGCGCGGCCTTCCATGGGCAAGTGGAGGATCACCTCCTTGCCGGCCTTGAAGGCGATCTCCGCGCTTTCGCGGGTGTGCTCCTGGTAGGGCAGCACCGCCACCGTTAGGGGCACGGGCTGGGCCACGAGGCGGGTCACCAATTCCGGAGCCGCGTAGCCCAGGTCGTCGATGATCACCGCCAGCCGGGGCAGGTCCGGGGCCGGAGTGGAGGCGGTCCGAGGGGGGACGGTCTGGGGCCGGGGCGGCGCGGGGCGGGGCCTCGGAGGGGCCTCGGGCCGTCGGGTCGGGCCCTCCTCCGGCAGGGGGCGGCGCTCCCGGCGCCGGCAGGAGGACTGGCTCAGCAGCAGGCCCAGACCCATCCCCAGAAGGAGCAGGCCCAAACCCCAACCCATGAGGGCCAGGGTGGAGGCGGAAGCGCCCTTTCGCTTGGCCACTAGCCGCCCACTCGATGGGCGACCGGGAAGAGTCGACGGTCGGTGCCCGAAAGAAGATTAGGACTTCGCGCGGGCATCCCTCGCGGGCTCACGCCACCTCGCCCGGACCCGGGTCCAGGTGCAGGGCCCGGGCCACCTTGCGGGGCGGCCGGGCGGAGCCCTCCTCGGCTCCCTCCTTCTTCGCGTCCAGCAGGGGCAGCACCTTGGGGAGGGGATCCTCGTCGGCCTTGAGACCCCGAAGGGCCTGGTCCGGGTTCACCCCCTGGCGGTCCAACTTCTCCCCGCCGGCCCCCACCCAGCGGCGGGTCACCAGTTCCACGGCCCCCCCCTGGCGCAGGGGGATGCGGGTGCGCTCCACGCCCATGCCCGCGCTGCGTTCACCCACGGAAAGGCAGCCGGCCTTCCGCAGGCCCGAGGCCAGCGCCTCCGGGGCCCCGGCGGTGCCGGGCCCCAGGAGCACGACCACCTTGCCGAAGGGCACGGACCCGGAGGGAGTGGCCGCCAGGGCCTGCTCCTTCCCCCCGTGCTCCTGCACCGTCCCCAGGGGGCCCTCCTTGACGAGGAGCCCCATCACGCGAGCGGCTTCGTCGAGGGTCCCGCCGGCGGCGCTGCGCAGGTCCACCAGCAGCGGCAGGGCGCGATCCAGGCCCGCCAGCAGGGGAGCCAGTTCCGAGGCTCGCCCCGTGGACAGGTCCGGGAGGGTGAGGACCTGGGCCTTCTCGGTCCGGCGAAGGCCCACGGCCAGGGCCCCGGGCAGGGCCCTTCGCAGGGTGACCTTGGAGGCCTGCGTCTCTCCGGAGGAATAGCGAAGCAGGGTGATCTCGCTGCCCTCGCTCCCCCGCAGGCGCCGCTCCAAGGTCCAGGAGCTCAGGGGCCCCACGCTCTCCCCGTCGATCTTGCGGATGAGATCCCCGGGCTGGAAACCGGCCTTGGCCCCGGGCCCCTCGGGACGCACGGACACCACCTGGGCGTAGATCACCCGCTTGACGACGGTGATCCCGATGTCCGCGGGACCCGGATCCGGGAGGCGGAGGTCCTCGGGGGAGAGGAGGGCGTTCAAGGGATGGGCCCGCTCCAGCACCCCCTGGATGCCCCCGCCGACGACCTTCCCCATGTCGGGGGCGTCCACGTAGCTGTCCCGCACGTAGCCCAGCACGTCCTGGATGTCCGCCATGCCCGCCAGGGGGTCCTGGGCGGCCACGGGGGCCGGCGCCGACCGGGGCGAGGGGGAGTTCTGGATGAACACCGGCACGCTGAACGTGCCCACCAGGGGCAGGGAAAGGAGGGCGAGCCAGCTGCGCTGATGCATGGGTCCAGTGTAGATGAGTCCCGAGTCTTCAGGACTGAAACCAGCCGGTGCCGCTCTGGAAGCCCTTGTCCTTGGCCCGGGTCTGCCGGTAGCGCTGCAGGGCCAGGTCCACGAGGCGGGAGAGCAGCTCCTCGTAGGACACGCCGCTGGCGTCCATCATCTTGGGGTACATGGAGATGCTGGTGAAGCCCGGGATCATGTTGATCTCGTTCAGGAAGAGGCGGCCCAGCTGGCGGTCCAGGAAGAAGTCCACCCGGGCCATGCCGTAGGCGTCCAGGGCCCGAAAGGCCCGGGACGCCTGCTTGCGCACCAGGTCCGACAGCTCCTCCGGCAGGTCCGCCGGAATCCGCACGCTGCTCTTGCCCGCCAGGTACTTGTCCTCGAAGGTGTAGAACTCGTCGCCCACCAGCACCTCGCCGGGTTGGGACACGAAGGGGTCGTCGCCACCCAGGACGGCCACCTCGATCTCGCGCACGTCCAGGCCCTGTTCCACCAGCACCCGCCGGTCGTAGCGGAAGGCCCGGTCCAGGGCGGGCCCCAGATCCTCGACGTGCCTTACCTTCTCCACGCCGATGCTGGAGCCCAGGTTCGCGGGCTTGATGAAGAGGGGCAGCCCCAGCTTGGCGATCTCCAGCTCCAGCTCCGCCCGCTGGCTGGCCCAGCGTTCCTCCGTGACCCCCACGTAGGGCACCACGGGCAGGCCCTCGCTTTCCCAGATGCGCTTGGTGATCCACTTGTCCATGCCGGCGGCCATGGCCAGCAGGCCCGCCCCCGTGTAGGGCCGGTGCAGCAGCTCCAAATAGCCCTGGATCTGTCCGTCCTCGCCGCCGGCGCCGTGCAGGGCGTTGAAGAAGACGTCCGGCAGCGGAGCGGCCTCGGCCCCGGCCTCCAACGGCAGGAAGGGATGGGGGCTGCGGGGGGGCAGTTCCTGGGCGGCCAGGCGGGCGAAGGGATCCCCGAGGAGGGCCCACACCCCGTTGCGGGCGATGCCCATGGGGCGCACCTCGAAGCGGGCGGGATCCAGGTGCTGGGCGATGGAGCGGGCGGTGCCGATGCTGACTTCGTGCTCGGGGCTTTCGCCACCGAAGAGAAGACCCAAGAG
>CAYSXG010000437.1:0-3463 GCA_964434895.1 uncultured Solibacteraceae bacterium
CAGGTCTCCGGCAAGGGCGGGCGCTACGTCTTCCGTCCCGGGCGGCCCCCCTTGGTGCCCGCGCTGCGGCCCGGGGAGGTGACCCTCGAGCCCTCCCATCTCAGCAAGTCCGACCCTTCGGGGCCCTTCTTCGTCACCCTGCGGCTGCGGGTGGATGGGCAGACGGCCGGGACGGCACGGGTGGACCTGGTGGGCAGCTGGAGTGGGGAGCTCTACCGTTCCAAGGTCCTGCTTCCCCGCAAACAGGCCCTGGAGGAGGACCAGTTCGACAAGGTCCCCTACGAGGGGATCCTGCCCCCCGGGGCGCTCACGGAATTTCCCGAAGGCATGCGCCTGCGCCAGCCCCTGCAGGCCGGAAAGTGGCTCAGCCGGGCGGACTTGGAGGCGATCCCCCTGGTGAATGCCGGGGATCGGGTGCGCCTGACGGCCCGCTGCGGGGACCTGGTGATCCAGGCGGAGGGCACGGCCCGGGGCTCCGGTGGGAGGGGGGAGCGCATCCGGCTGGAAATGCCCAGCCACAAGCTCGTCACGGCCCAGGTGAGCGGGAGCGGGGAGGCCCTCCTGGAATTCCCCAAATAGTCCTGGGGGTTGGGGGTGTCTGCGGTACCCTGGACCTTTGGTAGGAGGCCCCCATGGCCCACGAAGGTCACGAGCACGGACCCGATTGCAACCACGACCACGAGGACGGCTACGAAATCGAGGTGGTGGAGCTCGAGGACGAGAACGGCGAGAAGGAGGAGTTCGCCATCCTCGAGGAGGTGGACTTCGAAGGGCGCCACTTCTGCGTGCTGGCCCCCCTCGAGGAGGTCCAGGCCCAGAGCGAGGGCCACGAATCCGAGGAAGGTCTCTCCCTCGAAATCTTCGAGGTGAAGGACGAGATGTTCACCCCCCTGGAGGACGAGGCCCTGGCCGAGCGCCTGATGAAGCACCTCGACGAAGTGGCCGCCAAGCTGGCCGAGGAAGAGGGCGAGGACTGAGCTTCCCGCTGTGAGGCAAAAGGGCCCCGAACGGGGCCCTTTTTGCGCCTGGACCTACCTTCACGGGGCCTCCCGCAGCTCCCGCCAGGCCCGAGCCATACGTTCGCAGGCCTCGTTCTGTTCCGCCACGTCCAGGCCCGCGAAGCCCAGGCACACGTAAGGAATGGGCTGCCGGTGGAAGTCGTAGAGGCGCCCGGGGTAGAAGACCACGCCCTGGGCCGCGCAGCGGTCGATCCAGGCCTCGATGGAGACGCCGGAGGCCACCCGGGCCCACAGGGAGAGGCCCTCGCGGGGGTTCGAGACCTCCAGTACGTCGGAGAGGTGCAGCAGGATGCGGTCCACCATGGTTTCGCGCCGCTCGTCCGTGATCTTCCGGATGCGCCCCAGGTGCCGCTGCAGCTCCCCGTCCCGGAAAAGCTCCTCGATGGTGGCCTCCTGCATGAGGTTCCCGGGCCAGTCGATGAGCTGGCGCTGCTTGGCCATGGCCTTGATGAGGGGGGCCGGCCCCGCCAGGAAGCCCACCTGGAGCCCCGGGGCGAGGATCTGGTCGAGGGAGCTGTAGTAGACCACCACGCCCTCGGTGTCTTCGCTGGCCAGGGGGAGGCTGGGATTCAGTTCCCGCTGGAAACCGAGGCTGAGATCCCCTTCGAGGATCAGAGCCCCGTGGGCCTTCGCCAGGGCCAGCAGGCGCTTGCGCCGTTCGGGGGAGAGCACCGAATGGGTGGGATTCTGGGGGCTCGCGGTGACGTGGATGAGGCGCACCGTCTCCTGTTCCAGCAGATCCTCCAGTTCCTCCACCACGAGGCCTTGGGCGTCCGCGTGGATGGGCAGGAGGCGGGCCCCGGCAGCGCGGAAGGCCTCGGCGACGCGGAAGTAGCCCGGCGATTCCACCACCACCGCGTCCCCCGGGGAGAAGAGCACCCGCGATACGAGATTCAGGGTGCTCATGAGCCCTCGGGTGAGGACGATGTTGCCTGGATCCAGGGCCAGTCCCCGTAGGTCCCGGAGCATCTTGCCGAGGGAGATCCGGAGGTCCAGGAGGCCCCGCGGATCCCAGCCGGGCTGGAGGATGCGGTGCTTCTGGAGGTTGAGGACCCGGCCGTGGGCCCGCTGGATGCCGGCGGAGGGGGCCAGGCGGACGTCCGGAACCTCGGGGATGAGTCGGTAGTCGTCCAGGGTGGTGGCCTGGGGCTGGTAGAAGGGGTCCGTCAGGGGGGTCGGCGAGGTCCAGGAGCCCGAATCCGCCGCGGCCAGGGAGGTCTTTTCCCCCATCAGGTGCCGCGGGGGGTTGGGGGCCACGAAGGTCCCCCGATCCGCTTCGGAGGTGATCCAGCCTTCGGCTTCCAGTTCCCGGTAGGCCGCCAGGGTGGTGTTGCGGTTGACGTTGAGGGATTCGGCCAGGGCGCGGGTTCCGGGGAGGGCCTCGCCGGGCTTGAAGCGGCCCGCGGAGACGCCTTCGGCGATGGTGCGCACGATCTGGAGGTAGAGGGGTTCCTCGCTTTCGCGGTCGAGGACGATGGCCAAGGCCCACTGGGTCACGCTGCGCTCCGGAGGTGATACCACCTTCCGGTCCTCCCGCGGGCAGGTCAAGCGGGGGGACCGGTGGGGTCCCCATCTGAAAACCGGATCTGGATGCGCCGTCCCGAAGCCCTGATGGTGGGTCAAGGCCACCTGCGCGGGCGAGACCCGCGTACCAACCCGGCCCCTATTGGAGCGTCGTATGAACCCTAGGATGCGTTCGATCCCCCTCGCCGTGACGGCGCTTCTGGCCGCCCTGGCCCTTCCCTGGGGCGGGGGAGGGGGGGGCGGCGGCGGCACGGGCGGCGGTGGCGGCGGGGGAGGCAATACTCCGCCCGCCAACACCGTCTGGGTGGGCAACGGCGGCGGCATGATCTTCACGCCCTCCACCCTCGCGGTGAGCGCAGGTACCACGGTGACCTTCGAATTCAAGAGCGGCACCCACAACGTGGTTTCGGGCAGCGGGACCCCGGATGGGAAGTTCAGTAGCGGATCCCCCCAAACCAGCGGGACGTGGACCAACCGCTTCTCCACGGCGGGCACCTTCCCCTATTACTGCGAAGTCCACGGCAGCATGATGAGCGGGACCATCGTCGTGAACTGAGCCGGGAGGCGCAGTAGAATCCCCCGATGAGCGATCTGTGGGTGGACCCTTTTTCCGGGCTTTCCGGCGATCTGTGGCTGGGGGGCTTCCTGGCCTTGGGGGCGCCGGAGGAGGAGTTGCGGGGGGTGTTGAAGGGCCTGCCCTTCCCCGATCTGGATCTTCGGGTCGCCTCGGCCCTCCGTTGCGGGATCCGGGGCACCCGGGCCAGCGTGGTCATCGGTGGGAGCGTGGACGCGGGGGAGGTCCCCCATCTCGTCCTGCCGGGGGCCGGAAGGCGTGTCCTCTCCCGTCGGAAGGTGGTGCGGGGCGGGTCGACCCACGGGTTCACGTGGACCCAGGTGGACGAGCTGCTGGTCCGCCATCT
>CAYSXG010000438.1:0-1732 GCA_964434895.1 uncultured Solibacteraceae bacterium
GGTTTGGACCTGTTGGAGGGGGAGTTACCCCACGAGGGCGATGGGTGCAGCTTCGGGACCTTCCTTTCCCGCCTGGGGCTGGAGGCCCCGGGCCTAGGGGCCCTGGCGGAGCTGATCCACGACGTGGACCTGAAGGACCACCGCTTCAAGCGCCCGGAGACGGAGGGTTTCTCCCGGGCCATCCAGGGCGTGGCCCTCCTCCACGCGAAGGACGAGGACCGGCTAGAGGCCGGCTTCGTGCTGCTGGACGCCTTCCTGGCCGCGCTGAAGCGGAGCCCCGCATGAGCGACGCGCGATCCAGGCCCTCCCTCCGCACCTTCGTTCTCTACTTCCTCAAGCTCGGCGCCATCGGTTTCGGCGGTCCCATCGCCCTGGCGGGCGCCATGCAGCGGGACCTGGTGGAGGGGCGCGGCTGGGTGGACGAGGCGGACTACCGCGAGGCCCTCACCTTCGCCCAGCTCGCGCCGGGCCCCCTGGCGGCCCAGCTGGCCATCTACCTGGGCTACGCCCGGGCGGGCGTGCTCGGGGCCACCCTCGTCGGCGTCGCCTTCATCCTCCCCTCCTTCCTGATGGTGCTGGTCCTCGCGGCGCTCTACGTGAAGTTCGGCGGGCTGCGCTGGATGCAGGCGGCCTTCTACGGTATCGGCGCCGCCGTGGTCGGGCTCATCCTGCGCTCGGCCTTCAAACTGTCCAAGTCGACGCTGAAGCGGGACCCCCTGGCCTGGGGCATCTTCCTCGCGCTGGCGGCGACGACGGCCATCACGGGCCGGGAATGGGTGAGCCTCGTCGTGGCGGGGGGCCTGCTCGCGTGGGCCCTGCGCTCCCGCCCCTGGAAGGGGACCGCCTCCGCGCCGGGCCTCGGGCCCGCCTGGCTCCTCACGGGCCTCCACGGCGCGGCCACGACGGCCACCCTCGGCGGCGTACTGTGGTTCTTCGCCAAGGCCGGGCTCTTCGTCTTCGGGAGCGGCCTCGCCATCGTGCCCTTCCTCCGAGGCGGCGTGGTGGACGAACTGCACTGGCTCAGCGACCGCCAGTTCCTGGACGCGGTGGCCGTGGCCATGATCACGCCGGGCCCCGTCGTGATCACCGTCGCCTTCATCGGGCACCTCGTCG
Organism: uncultured Solibacteraceae bacterium; assembly: GCA_964434895.1. Taxonomy (GTDB): domain Bacteria; phylum Acidobacteriota; class Holophagae; order Holophagales; family Holophagaceae; genus CAYSXG01. Next base: position 1,114 of record CAYSXG010000438.1, read on the forward strand.
CCGGCCCCCTGGGGGCCTGCGCCGCGGCCCTCGGCGTCTTCCTGCCCGTCTACCTCATGGTCGTCCTGGCGGCCCCGCTCTTCCGCAGGTACGGCCAGCACCCGGGCCTCAAGGCCCTCGTCCACGGCGTGACGGCGGGGGCCGTGGGGGCCATCGCCGGATCCGTGATTGTCATCGGGCGCGGGGCCATCCGCGATCTGCCGACCGCCGCCATCGGCCTGGCCACCCTGGCCCTCGTCTGGCGGACGAAGGTTCCGGAGCCCCTGCTCGTCATCGGCGCGGGCCTCCTCGGCCTGGCCCTGTATCGGGGCTAGGTGCGCGGGTCTGGGGCCGGGAGGAATCGGGATGCACGAAGGGTCCGGCGAGGGGCCCTTTGTTTCAGGTCTGGCGGAGAGAGAGGGATTCACTGCGGGGCTTCGCCCCTTCGTTCCGCACGAATCGCCGGCACGCCGCGAGTCCCTTCGGACGCTTCGCGCCCTTCGGGGCGGCTACCTGCCGGCGATTCAGTGATTTCGAATCCCCCTCCCTCCGCGCCCAATAAAAACGCCGCCCGACGGCGGCGCTGGTCTGGCGGAGAGAGAGGGATTCACTGCGGGGCTTCGCCCCTTCGTTCCGCACG
>CAYSXG010000438.1:1832-3457 GCA_964434895.1 uncultured Solibacteraceae bacterium
CCCAATAAAAACGCCGCCCGACGGCGGCGCTGGTCTGGCGGAGAGAGAGGGATTCGAACCCCCGTTGAGTTGCCCCAAACCTGATTTCGAGTCAGGCGCCTTCAACCGCTCGGCCATCTCTCCGGAACCTTCAGTCTAGCGGCTTTCGGGGTCCCTGGCTCGGCTTCCTTTCGAGAGGGACGCCTAGGCGCGGCGGGCCTGGAAGAAGGACTGGAGCTGCGCACGGCATTCCTCGGCCAGGAGGCCTCCCTCGAGCTGGAGGCGGTGGTTGAGGCGGGCCCCATCCAGGGCCGGGAGGAGGCGGCTCACGCCCACCTTGGGATCGCTGGCGCCGTAGACGACCCGGGCCACCCGGGCGTGGAGGAGGGCGCCGTAGCACATGAGGCAGGGTTCCAGGGTGACGTAGAGGGTGGTGCCGGCCATGCGGTAGTTCTGGAGCCACTGGCCCGCGCTGCGGAGGGCCGAGATCTCCGCGTGGAGGCTGGGGTCGTGGGAGCCGATGGGGTGGTTGTGGCCCCGGGCCACCGGCTTCCCCTCCAACACGAGGATCGCGCCGATGGGCACCTCCCCCGCATGCTCGGCGCGCTCCGCCTGCTCCATGGCCAGGCGCATGAAGTACACGTCGTCGCCGGACCAGGCCGGTCCCGGATCGCTCATCCCGCGTCCATCGCCCGAAGGGCCGCGGCAGGGGAAAGGGGTGGGTGGGGCGTCATGGGGAAACCTCCATTGTCGCAGTTCCGGGCCTTCAGTTAAACCGTGGTTCTCCGCGTCCAGGCTCGATAGACTCGTCCAGGTCAGGGACGGCTGCGTCCGCCTGCGGGCGGCGGCGCGAAGCAAAGGCGCGCCGGGGCCGCTGCCGAAACGTTCCCCGGACCCTCCCACATTTCGGAGGCAGCATGCGCGCGCACCTGATCCTGAAGGACGGAACGGTCTTCCGAGGGCGGGCGCCGTTGGGCTTCGGAGGCGCGGGGGAGGCGGTGTTCGCCACGGCCCTGGCGGGCTACCAGGAGATCCTCACGGACCCCAGCTTCGCGGGCCAGCTGGTGACCCTCACCTTCCCGGAGCAGGGCATCTACGGCATCCACCCGGGCCTGCAGGAGGCCCCCAGGCCCTGGGCCGCGGGCCTGCTCTGTCGGCGCGTCACCGCCGCCCCGGACCACGCCCTGGCCGAAAGCGATCTCGGGGCCTGGCTCAAGCGGCACCGGGTCCCCCTGATGACGGAGCTGGACACCCGCGCCCTCACCCAGCACCTGCGGGACCAGGGCTCCCAGCCGGCCCTGATCTGGACGGAATCCGAGGGGGGCCTGGAGGCCGGCCGCATGGCCGCCGCCGCCCTCCCGGACATGGCGGGCCAGGCCCTGGCGGGGGCCGTGAGCTGTCGGGACCGCTACGAGATCCCCGTCGAAGGGGCCCGCTTCCGGGTCTCCGTGCTGGACGGCGGCATCAAGGCCTCCATCCTCCGCCTTCTCCAGGCCGCGGGCCTCCACCTGGAGGTCTTCCCCTGGGACGCGCCGGCCTCGGAGCTCCTGGCCCCGCGCTTCCACGGCGTCTTCCTCAGCAACGGCCCCGGGGACCCGGCGGCCCTGCCGGGCATGCAGGCCGAGGTGGCCCGCCTCGTCGGCCAG
>CAYSXG010000439.1:0-3439 GCA_964434895.1 uncultured Solibacteraceae bacterium
CCAACCGCCCCGACGGGCCGGACCCGGCGCCGTGGCGCCCGGGGCGCTTCGACCGGGGCGTGGTGGTGGACCGGCCGGCCGGGGAGGGCCGCCTCGAGATCCTCAAGGTCCACACCCCCGACAAGATCCCCCTCTCCCCGGACGTGGACCTGGAGGTCATCGCCCGCGGCACCCCCGGCTTCGCCGGCGCCGACCTGGCCAACCTCTGCAACGAGGCCGCCCTCTGCGCCGCCCGCAACAACAAGAAGTGGGTGGAGATGACGGACTTCGAGAACGCCAAGGACAAGGTCTACATGGGCGCCGAACGCCGCTCCATGGTCATGACCGACGAGGACAAGAAGATCACCGCCTACCACGAGGCGGGGCACACGGTGCTGGCGGCCTGCGTCCCCGGCGCCGACCCCCTGCACAAGGTGACCATCATCCCCCGGGGTCGGGCCCTGGGCGTCACCTGGCAGCTGCCGGAGCGGGACCGCTACAACACCACCAAGGAGTTCATGGAGGGCCGCATCGCCATCTGCATGGGCGGCCGCATCGCCGAGGAGGTCTTCTTCAACCAGTTCTCCACCGGGGCCAGCAACGACATCCAGCAGGCCACGGACATGGCCCGGGCCATGGTCACCGAGTACGGCATGAGCGAGAAGCTGGGCCCCTTGAACTTCGGCACCGGCCAGCACGAGATCTTCCTGGGCCGCGACTTCAGCCAGCAACGCAACTTCTCGGAGGAGACCGCCCGCACCATCGACGCGGAAGTGCACGACATCGTCATGCGCAACTACGAGCGGGCCAAGCGCTTCATCCACGAACGCAAGGAGGCCCTCGTGGCCATCGCCGAGGCCCTCCTCATCCGGGAGACCCTGGACGGCAACGACGTGGACATCCTCATGAAGGGGGGCACCCTCCCCCCCCGGGCCAACGGGGGTCCCAGCGCCCCGGCCGTTACCGGGGAGAAGGGCTCCGACCCGGGCCTGAACCCGGCCCTCCACCCGGCCTGATTCCCTCCGGATCCATGAAGACCTTCGATTGGGGGCCCCTCGTCCAGGGGGGCCCTCTTCTCGTCGGCATCCTCAACCTGACCCCGGACTCCTTCAGCGACGGGGGCCGATTCCAGGCCCCCGAGGCCGCCCTGGCCCAGGCCCGGGCCCTGGAGGCCGCCGGGGCCCGGATGCTGGACGTGGGGGCGGAAAGCACGCGGCCCGGGGCCTCGCCCGTGGCCCCCGCGGAGGAATGGGCCCGCCTGGAGCCGGTCCTGGCTCTGCTCCGCCGGGAGCTGCCGGCCCTGCCCCTGAGCCTGGACACCCGCCATCCGGAGACCGCGGCCCGGGGCCTCGAGGCCGGCGTGGCCGTGCTCAACGACGTCACCGGTTTCTCGGATCCCGCCCTGCTGGAACTGGCCCGGACCTCCGCCTGCGGCCTCATCGCCATGCGCAGCCGCTCGGCGGAAGGCGCCCTGGTGATGCCGCCCTACGGGGACCCGGCCCCCCGGGGCGCCGCGGCCTGCGTCGAGGAGCTGGCGGCCCTACGGGACCGCCTGCTGGGGGCGGGCCTCGACCCCGGGCGCCTCCTGCTGGATCCCGGCTTCGGCTTCGGCACCACCTTCCAGGAGGACCTGGCCCTCTGGGGGGCCCTGCCCGGCCTGCCGGACCGCCTGGACTGGCCCCCGGAGCGCTTCTGCCTGGGCCTCTCCCGCAAGCGCTTCCTGGCCTGGCGGGCGGGCGAACCCTCCCTTCCACCGGCCGAGCGGGACGACCTCACGGCCCGAGCGCAGCGGGAGGCCCGGGCTTGGGGCTACCGGATCTTCCGCACCCACGCACCAGCTTCGCTACAGTAGAGCCCATGACGCTCCATTATTTCGGCACCGACGGCATCCGGGGCAGGGCCCTGGCCTCCCCCCTCACCCTGCCGGAGGCCACCCGCTGGGGGGCCGCCTGGTCCCAGGTGGGCCGCCTCCAGGGCATCCAGCGGCTGTTGGTGGGCTGGGACCCCCGCACCACCTCCGAGGACCTCTTCCGGGCCTTCCGCACCGGCGTGGGGGCGGGCCTGGACGTGGTCTCCCTGGGCATGGTGCCCACCCCCGCCGTGGCCTGGAGCGTGGCGGAGGAGAGCCGCCGGGGCACGCCCGCCTGGGGGCTCATGATCAGCGCCAGCCACAATCCCCCGGAGGACAACGGCCTCAAGGGCTTCAACTCCGCCGGCGAGAAGCTGGAGGAGGAGGAGGAGCGGGCCCTGGAGGACGCCTTCGACCACATCCAGGAGCCCACCACCCTCCTGCTGGATACGCCCGAGGCGGGCATCGAGGCCTACCTGACCCATCTGGGGAGCCTGGAGCTGCCCCCGGATCTGCGGGTCGTGGTGGACTGCGCCCACGGGGCCGCGGCGGCCTGGGCCCCCCGGGTGCTCCGGGGGGAGGGCCTGCGCTGGATCGGCTGTCCCGCGGACGGGGCCCGCATCAACGTGGGCGTGGGCTCCACCCACCTCGAGGCCCTGCGGGAGGCCGTGGCCGCCGAGGGGGCGGCCCTGGGCCTGGCCTTCGACGGCGACGGGGACCGCTGCCTGCTGGTGGACGGGAGCGGCGCCCTGGTGGACGGGGACCAGATGCTCTGGCTGCTGGCCCTGGACCGGAGGGCCGCCGGGGACCCCCCCCCGGGGGTCGTGGGCACGGTGATGACCAACGGGGGCCTGGAAACGGCCCTTCGGGGGGCGGACATCCCCTTCGTGCGCACGCCGGTGGGGGACAAGTTCCTGCTGCGGGAATTGGCGGCCCGGGGCTGGGACCTGGCCGCCGAGGCCAGCGGCCACGTCATCCAGAAGCGGGTGGGGCCCTCCGGGGACGGCCTGGCCACGGCCCTGGCGGTGCTCCGGGCCCTCCTCCACCGCCCGGCGGAGGAGCGGTGGTCCTGGCGCTTTCGGGCCTGGCCCCTGCGCCTGGTGAACCTGCGGGCCCGGGAGCGGCGCCCCATCGGCGACTGCGCGCGGCTCCAGGCCGCCATGGGGGACCTGGAATCCACCCACGGGGAGGCCCTGCGCCTGGTGATCCGCTGGTCCGGCACCGAGCCCAAGCTGCGCCTCATGGGGGAGGCCCAGGACCCGGCGGTCCTGGACCGGGCCCTCGAGCGCCTGGAGGCGGCCGCCCGCCAGGACCTGGGGCTTTGAAGCGTTCCGGATCTGCTAGGCTTTTTCCCATGCCCCCCCTTTTCCATTTCCCGGCCCGGAGCACCCCTTGAATCCACGGCTAGGCGTGAACATCGATCACGTCGCGACCCTGCGCCAGGCCCGGGCGGGCCACGAGCCCGAGCCCGTGGCCGCGGCCCTGGCGGCCCAGGGCGCCGGAGCCCACGGCATCACCGTGCACCTGCGGGCGGACCGCCGGCACGTGCAGGAGCGGGACCTGCGCGTCCTCAAGGAAGTGCTCGTCGTCCCCCTCAACGTGGAGTGGGCC
>CAYSXG010000440.1:0-3409 GCA_964434895.1 uncultured Solibacteraceae bacterium
CCGGATTAAGGTTCTGTGGCGGTACGTTTCGCCCGGGCCCCGGGGGACGGCTGTGACCGCGCGGGGGATATCGGGGCCTCCAACGACGACGGCACGCTCGAGTTCCTGGGCCGCAACGATTTCCAGGTCAAGATCCGGGGCTTCCGCATCGAGCTCGGCGAGATCGAGGCCCGGCTCGCGGAATGCCCCGGCGTGCGGGAGGCGGTGGTGATCGCCCGGGAGGACGCCCCGGGCCTCAAGCGCCTGGTGGCCTACTTCACCCCCGCCGCGGGGAACCCCGGCGTGGAGGCCCTCCGGGCCCGCCTCGCCCAGAGCCTGCCGGACTACATGGTGCCCGCGGCCTTCGTGGAGCTGGAAGCCCTGCCCCTCACCCCCAACGGCAAGGTGAACCGTTTGGCCCTGCCCGCCCCCGAAGGCGCCGCCTTCGCCCTGCGGGGCTACGAGGCGCCGCGAGGCGAGGTGGAGGAGACCCTGGCGAGGATCTGGTCGGACCTGCTGCGGCTGCCCGCCGTGGGGCGGAACGACCACTTCTTCGATCTGGGGGGACACTCCCTGCTGGTGGTCCAGGTGGTCTCGCGCCTGCGCCAGGGCCTGGGCGTGGAGGCCCGGATCGGGGACCTCTTCGCGCGGCCCGTGCTGGCGGATTTCGCCCGGGGCCTCGAGGCCGCCGCCCGCCCGGCCCTTCCGCCGATCACGCCGGCCCCGGCCGGGGCGGCCCGGGTCCGTTCCTTCGCCCAGCAGGGCCTCTGGTTCCGTGCCCAGCTGGAAGGCGCGAAGGCCGCCTACCACCTCCCCATCGGGTTCACCCTGAGGGGGCGCCTGGACGCGGCGGTCCTGCGCCGGGCCCTGGACCGCATCGTGGCCCGTCACGAGGCCCTGCGCACCACCTTCCTCCAGGAGGACGGCGAGCCCTCCCAGCGTGTCGCCCCGGCGGAGGAGAGCCGCTTCCTGCTCCGGGAACACGACCTGAGGATCCAGGCCGACCCCGAGGGGGAAGAGGATCGCCTGATGCGCCTGGAGGCCGACGAGGCCTTCGACCTGGTCAGGGGCCCCCTCATCCGCGGCCGCCTCGTCCGGCGCTCCGAAGAGGAGCACGCCCTGCTCATCACCATGCACCACATCGTCTCCGACGGGTGGTCCATGGGGGTCCTGGCGGAAGAGCTGGGCACCCTTTACGGGGCCTACCTCCGGGGCGAGGAGGACCCGCTGCCCCCCCTGGGCCTGCAGTACGCCGACTACGCCGCCTGGCAGAGGCACTGGATGGCCGGGGAGGCCCTCCAGCAGCAGGCGGAGCACTGGAGGGCGGAGCTGGCGGGGGTCCCCGAGTTCCTGGAGCTGCCCCTGGACCACGGGCGTCCCGCGGAGCAGGACTTCGCCGGGGCCCTCGTGGACTTCGAGCTGGACGAGGCCCTCACCGAGGGGCTCAAGGCCCTGGGCCAGCGCCACGGCACGACCCTCTTCATGACCCTGCTGGCGGGGTGGGGGGCCCTGATGGCGCGCCTCTCGGGCCAGGAGGACCTGGTGGTCGGCAGCCCCACGGCCAACCGCGGGCGCACGGAAATCGAGGGCCTCATCGGCTTCTTCGTCAACACCCTGGCCCTGCGCCTGGACCTCTCGGGCTCGCCTTCGACCAAGGAGCTGCTGGCCCGGGTGAAGGCCAGGGTCGTGGCGGCCCAGCAACACCAGGACATCCCCTTCGAGCAGGTGGTGGAGATCGTGAAGCCGGTGCGAAGCCTGGCCCGAACCCCCCTCTGCCAGGTGATGTTCGCCTGGCAGAGCGCCGGGGAAGGGGACCCGGACTTCCCGGGGCTGGAGCTGGCCCCCCTGGAGGCCTTCTCCCACGCCACGGCCCAGTTCGATCTGACCCTCTCCCTCCAGGAAGACCAGGGGCGGATCCGGGGCATCCTCGAATACGCCACCTCCATCCTGGAGCGGGGCACGGTGGAGCGCTGGCTCGGCTACCTGCGGACCCTGCTGGGGGCCATGGTGGCCGACGAGCTCCGGCCCGTGGACCGCCTGCCCCTGCTGGCCGAGGCCGAGCGGCGGCGGCTGCTGGAGGACTGGAACGCCCAGGACGCCGGCCTTCCCGCCGAGCCCTGCGTCCACGCGGCCTTCGAGGCCCAGGCGAGGCTCCGACCGGAGGCGACGGCGGTGGAGCAGGGGCAGCGGCGCCTCAGCTACGGGGAACTCAACGCCCGCGCCAACGCCCTGGCTCGCCGCCTACGAGCCTTCGGGGTCGGCCCCGACGCGCGGGTGGCCGTGGGCATGGAGCGCTCGCCGGACCTGATCGTGGCCCTGCTGGCGGTCCTGAAGGCGGGCGGGGCCTACGTGCCCCTGGACCCGGCCCAGCCGACGGAGCGGCTGAGGGCCCTGCTCGAGGACTGCGAGCCGGCCCTCCTGCTCACCCAGGCGAGCCTCGCCGGGGGCTTTGCCGACCTGCTTCCCTCCCTTCCGATCCTGGACGGGAGCGCCGAAGGCCCCGAAGGCGGGGAGGACCTGAACCCGGCCTCCTTGGGCCTGGGCTCCGCGAACCTGGCCTACGTGATCTACACCTCCGGCTCCACCGGCCGGCCCAAGGGCGTGATGGTGGAGCACCGGCACCTCTGCGACCGGCTCGCGGGACTGCAGCGCCACTACGCCTTCGGGCGCTCGGATCGGATCCTCCAGTTCGCCGCCCTCCACTTCGACGCCTCGGTGGAGGAGATCTTCGGCGCCCTGGGCGCCGGGGCCACCCTGGTGCTGCGCGACGACGCCTGGCTGGCGGGCCCCGGGGCCTTCTGGGGCCTGTGCCGGGAGCAGGGCATCCGCGTGGTGGACCTTCCCACCCGCTTCTGGCAGCTGGTGGCCGAGGATCCCTCCGTGGCCATTCCTGACGAGGTCCGCCTGATCATCATCGGCGGCGAGGCCGTGGACGCCGGGGCGCTCGAGGCCTGGTTCCGCCGCCCCGGCCATCGGCCCGTCCTGATGGACACCTACGGCCCCACCGAGGCCACCGTCGTGGCCACCCTGCGGGAGCTCCGTCCCGAGGACGCCCTCCGTCCCTCCATCGGCCGCCCCGTGGCCCAGGTCCGGGCCTACGTCCTGGACGCCCACGGGGAGCCGGTGCCCGAAGGGGTGGCCGGGGAGCTGCACCTGGCGGGGGCCGGCGTGGCCCGGGGCTACCTCGGCCAGTCGGGGCTCACGGCGGAGCGCTTCCTGCCCGATCCTTTCGCCCCCGAGGGCGGCGCGCGCATGTACCGCACCGGGGACCGCGTGAAGTGGCTGCCCGACGGCAGCCTCGCCTTCCTGGGGCGCACGGACTTCCAGGTGAAGGTGCGGGGCCTCCGCATCCAACCCGGCGGGATCGAGGCCCCCCTGGGGACCTTCCCGGGGCGGCGCCACAGTGGGAACCGACGATGCCGACTACGAC
>CAYSXG010000441.1:0-3404 GCA_964434895.1 uncultured Solibacteraceae bacterium
TCTGCTTGAATATTTCTGCCTCTACCCGGACCCTTGCGCCCTCGGTCACCAAGGCGCCGAAGAGATGCCCGGGCCGGCCCTTCTTCATGGTCACCGGCGCGATCCAGACATCCAGCGCGCCCGCGGCCAGCACGGCATCGAGCGCGGCCGCGAGCAGCTGCGGCGAGAGATCGTCCAGGTTGGCTTCCAGGACCCAGGCTGCCTCGCGATCGCCCACCGCAGGCCTGCCCAGGATCGCCCTGTCCGCCGCGCCCCCCTCCCTCACCAACAATCCCTCCGTCCTGATCCAGGGCCGGGTGGACGACCCCACCGCCACGCTGACGGCGAACGGCGCGACCCTGGCCCTGGGCCCCGACGGGGCCTTCCAATGGCCCGCCTCCCTGGCGGAGGGGGCGAACACCCTCCTCCTCACGGCCCAGGACGCCGCCGGCAACGCCAGCTCCCTCACGGTGGGCGTGGTGCTGGACACCCAGCCGCCGGCGGTGGTCCTCACCGCCCCGACCGAAGGCCTTCGCACCAACGCCGCCCAGGTCCTGGTGCAGGGGCAGGTGAACGACCCCACCGCCACGGTGAGCGTGAACGGGCAGGTCGTGAGCCTCATCGGAGGGACCTTCGCCCTGAGCCTCAGCCCCGCCGAAGGGCCCCTCACCATCCTGGCCGTCGCCACGGACGCCGCGGGCAACCGCAGCCGGGCCGTGGTCCCCGTCGTGGCCGCCCGCACCACCCCCACGACCACCCAGGCCCGCCCGGTCCCGGCCCTGGCCACTCTCTCCCCCCTCACCCTCCAGGGCCTCGTGGACAACCCCGCCGCCCGGCTGACGCTGAATGGCCAGGCCGTGGCCCTGGACGCCCAGGGGGCCTTCTCGGTGGACGCCCCCCTCCAGGAAGGCGCCAACGCCTTCCACTTCGAGGCGGTGGACGCCACGGGGAACGTGGGGGTCCTGGACGCTCGGACCCTGCTGGACAGCACCCCCCCCGTCATCACCCTGGAATCCCCCGCGGAGGGCCTGATCACCAACCAGCACACGGTCCTGGTGAAGGGCCGGGTGGACGATCCCACGGCGCGCCTGCAGGTCTCCGGCCAGAGCCTGACGCCCCAGGCCGACGGCAGCTTCGAATTCACCCTCAGTCCCGCGGAGGGCTCCCAGCTCGTCGTCGTTCTGGCCACGGACGCGGCCGGCAACACGGGCCACGCGGTGCGCAGCGTCATCCTGGACTGGACCCCCCCGGCCCTGGCCTGGCCGGCCCCCACCCCCGGCGAGGGGAGACAGGGGGGGACCCGACCCCTGCCCGCGGGGGCCTCCGTCCCGGAATCCGCCACCGTGAAGCTGAACGCCCAGGCCCTCCCCCTCGAAAACGGCTCCCCCTTCCAGGTGAAATCCACCCTCAGCCCCGTGCACGGGCCCGTGGTGCTGAGCCTGGAGGCCACGGACGCCGCCGGCAACGTCGGTCGCATCGAGCGCCGCTTCGACGTGGGGACCGCGGCTCCGGTGGTGGTCATCGAGGGCCCCGCCGAGGGCTTCCAGACCCAGAACGCCAGCGCGGTGCTGATCGGGCGGGTGGAGGGCCCGGATTCCCTCAAGCCCCTGAGCCTCACCCTCAACGGGGCCCCGGCGGCGTTGGGGGCCGACGGCCGCTTCAGCCTGCCCGTGCAGCTCCAGGAGGGGGCCAACGCCTTCCGGCTGGCGGCCACCAACGCTTTCGGGATCAAGGGCCAGGCGGACCGCACCCTGAATCGCTTCACGACCCCCCTTGGGGTCGACATCGACTGGCCCCTGGAGGGGCTGGCCACCCCCGAAAGCAGCGTGGAGGTCCGCGGGCATCTGCGCCGGCCGGGCGCCTCCGTGACGGTGAACGGCCTGCCGGCCACCGTGGAGCCAGGCAGCCTCGGCTTCCGGGTGGTGGTGCCCCTTTCGCCCGGGCCCAACACCCTCACGGCCCAGGCCACGGACGGGGCCGGGAACCAGGGCCAGGCCCAGGTCCACCTCACCTGCGTGCCTCCGGCGGATCCCGCGGCCACCTACCGGTGGGATCTGCCCCTCAACGGGGCCGTGTCCAAGTCCCGCACCGTGAAGGTGGCGGGCCAGGCGGACCTGCCGGGCGTGGCCTCCGTGAAGGTGAACGGCCTGCCCCTGTCCCTTTCGGGAACGGGCAAGGACGGGCATTTCGAAGGGGACCTGAGCCTGGACGGACGGGGCCACAACGTCCTCTACCTGGAAGTGCGGACCTTGGCCGGGGCCACCCTGACGGAGCGGCGGGAAGTGAATTTCGCGCCGGAGCTGCCCCGCATCCGGCTCCAGGCCCCGGAAAGTGCCCGGGCCGGGGATGTGATCCCCGTGCAGGTGAGCCCGGAAGTGGGCACCCGCCTGCAGGCGGTGGACCTTTCCTGGAACGGCCGGCTCCTGGGCCGGATCACGGACCCCTTCGCGCCCACCAGCGCCCAGGTGCCCGCGGACGCCGCCGTGGGATCCCGCATCCTGCTGGAGGCCCTGGGCACGGACCTGGAAGGGGAGCAGGTGACGGCCCGGACCTACGTCACGGTCTACGGCCAGGGGGCCCTCCTGGTGGAGGCCTACGACGATCGCCTGGGCCTGCCCTTGAAGGAGGGCCAGGCGGAAGTGGAGGGCGGCGAGGTCCAGGCCTTGGACGCGAAGGGCCGGGCGGCCCTGCGCACGGCCCTGCCCCAGAACTGGATCAAGATGAGCCGTGGCGGCTTCACGCCCGTCTGGAGGCCCGCGGCCCTGCAGGTGGGGGGCGTCCAGTCCGTGGTGGACGCCCGCCTCACGGCGACGGTCCCGGGCCAGGCCCTCCAGGGGGCCGCCTTCGCCGGGGACTTCGGGAATGGGGCCCTGCACCTCTCCTTCCCCGCCTTGACGGGCACCGGGACGGTGGCGGCCACGCCTCTGAGCACCCAGGGCCTGCCGGCCCTCCTGCCCGCGGGCTGGTCCGCGGTGTCCGCCTGGTGGGTGGATCTTTCGAGCCTCGGCCTGGCCGCTCCCGGAAGCGCCGCCCTGAAGCTCCCCGCCGGGGCCCCGGGTGAGGGCCTGGCCTGGGTGCGCTGGGACGCGGGGCTGCATCTGTGGATGACCTTGGCTTCGGGCCTGCGGACCGCGGATCTGTCGAACCTCTCCCTGCCCGTGGCCGGCGGCTACGCCCTGGTGGCCCCCGATCCGGGTCCCACGGCCCCGTCGGCGGCGGTGGCGGGCGCCCAGGTGCCGGCCTACGAAGGCGCGGCCTGGCGCGACGGCCTCCTCTTCACCGGGGGGGTGGATCCCGACACCCTGCCCACCTCCGCGGCCATCCAGGGGGCCCGGGCCACGGCCAAATTCAGCCTGGGCTTCGGGGGCAAGGACCCCCTGCCTTCGGGCCTGCTCATCCAGACGGACGTGCTGGAGAGCTACGCG
>CAYSXG010000442.1:0-3391 GCA_964434895.1 uncultured Solibacteraceae bacterium
TGCAGTTCGGGCGCCAGGTGCGCCGGCCCCGCCGCTGGTACCACTGCTGCTCCGGGGAGCACGCGGCCATCCTGCGGGGCTGCCACGCCAAGGGCTGGGAGCGCGCGGGCTACATGCTGCCCCAGCACCCCTTCTTCCAGGCCTACCTGGACGTGCTGCGCCGCTACCTCGGAAGCGAGTGGCAACCGTTGCGCCCCGCCAAGGCCGGCTGCGGCCTGCCCACGGTGAGCAACACGGTCACTGAGCTGGCCAAGCTCTACTCCGGCCTGGCGCGCACCCGGGACGAGGACTGGATCTGGGGCGCCATGGTGCACCACCCGGACCTCGTGGGGGGCTTCAACCGCCTGGACAGCACCATCATCAAGGCCTGCGGCGGCGCCGTCATCGCCAAGGAGGGGGCCGACGGCCTTCTCGGCATGGCCATCGCACACCCCGACTATCCGAAGGGCCTCGGCGTCGTCATCAAGATCGCCCACGGCTGGAACCCCCAGGCCACCTGGTACGTCGCTCGGGCCATCCTGGGCACCCTGGGCTTCAGCCTTCGCAACCCCTACGCCCTCCGAAGGCAGAAGGCCTTCATCGTGCCCGGCGTGGTGCCCCCCACCCTGCTGGCCCGCCTGGAGCAGATTCCCACCTGGGACGACTGGGACCCCGACCAGGACCGCTGGTACTACGACTGGCGGGACTTCGTCGCCGCGGACCGGGCCTAGGAAGCGCCGACTTTCGTGCCTGGGGCGGGCAGCGTGAAGAAGAAGGTGGTGCCCCGCCCCTCCTCGCTGCGGGAGCCGAAGCTGCCCCCCATCCACGTCACCAAGAGGCGGCTCAGGGACAGGCCCAGGCCCGTGCCGCCCGGGTGGGATTGCCGAGTGGACTCGGCCTGTTCGAATTTTTGGAAGACGCGGTCCCGGAAGGCCTCGGGGATGCCCGGTCCCCGATCCTCCACCTCCACCCGCACGCCATCGGGAACCCGCTGGGCCCGAAGCCGGACCACAGCGCCCTGGGGCGAAAATTTAGCAGCGTTGGACATGAGGTTCGAAAGAACCTGCAACACCCGGTGCCCATCCGCCTCCACCCGCAACCCCTCAGGAAGGGGCCCCAACTCGAAGCGCACGCCGCGGCGTTCGGCGTAGTGCTGGTGGGTGCGGCAGGCCTCCTCCAGGAGGTCCGCCACGACCAGGTCCTGGTGCTGGAACTCCATGGCCCCCGCCTCCAGCTTGTCCAAATCCAGGAGGTCGTTCACAAGCTTCAGCAGCCGGTCCGCGTTGGCCAGCGCGATCTGGAGCAGGCCCCGGGCGCCGGCCTCCAGGGCGCCCCCCAGGCCGTGCTCCAGGAGGCGCAGGGATCCGATGAGGGAGGTTATGGGGGTGCGCAGCTCATGGTTGGACATAGCCACGAAGTCCCGCTTGGCCCGCTCGAGGACCTTCTGCTCCGAGATGTCCCTGGCCAGGGTGGCCACGTGGGTGGGCGTCCCCGCTTCGTCCCGGAGCGCGATCACCTGCTGGTGCACCGGGACCATTTGCCCCTCGGCGTCCAGGTAGGCGGACTCCCCCATCCACACGCCGGCCTCCAGGGGCGCCCCGATGGGCACCCCCTGAAGCCGGTGCATGGCCTGGTTCCAGTAGGTGATGCGGTCCGGGTCTTCGCGGGAGCGGCCCAGCCGCTGGACGGCGATGAAATCCGGCGTGGCGTCCAGGATGGCCAGCAGCTGCCTCCGCTCCGCATCCCAGGCCCGAAGGGTGGTGAGGTCCCGGACGATGCTGGTCCGTTCCGCTTCGTCGGGGAGGGCCTCCTCGTGGGAGGTGGCCAGGACCTGGAAGCGGGTGCCGTCCTTGCGGAGACAGGGCACTTCGTAGGTACCTTCCGTATGCGTGGCGTGGCGGAACTGCACGCCCTCCCGCCACTCCGACGCCACCAGGTCCATGAGGCGCAGCTCCCTCAGCTCCTCCAGCGAATAGCCGAACATCCGCTGGTAGGCGGGGTTCGCGTCCACGATGCGCCCCTTCCGCAGCACCACCACACCTTCCTCCGCCACCTGGGAGAAGCGCTGGAAGCGCCGAGCCTCCACCTCGGCCGCAACCCGGCTCTTCATCCGCCGGTGTTCGGAGACCAGCAGCAGGGCCATGGCCCCGAGGGCCGCGAAGGCGAAAAGGAGATCGGAGCCCAGGTTCACTCGGGCCGCCCGACGGTCCAGCTCCGCCAACTGCCTTCCCTCCACGTCCACGGCCTGCTGCAGCTCCCCCCGCAGGTGGCTCATGAAGCCTTCCCCCGCGTGGGTCATCACCATCGCCCGGGCCCCTGCCACGCCCCCGGCCTGGGCCAGGGCCACCGTGCGGGCCAGCTCCTCCAGCTTGGCGTCGATCTGCGGCCGGACCCGCTCCAGGAAGGCCCCGCCCACCGGCTCCGGATGGGCTTGGAGGGCGCGGAGCAGCAAGGCCTCGTCGGCCTGCACGAGCCCCACGCCCTCGTGGTAGGCCTGCAAGTACCCAGGCTCCAGCGTCAGCAGGTAGCCTCGCTGGCTGCTTTCCGCCTCCTGGCAGTCCAACAGCAACTTCTGGATGGCTTCGACGACGCGGTTCCCCTCCGCGATCTCCTTGCCGTAGGCCAGGCGAAGCCGGATGCCCACGCCGTCGGCCGCGATCATGAGCCCCAGGGCCGCCAGCATCGGCAGGGCCGCCCCTCCACTTCTGCGGCTAGGTTCCGCGCTCCACGCGCGCGATGAAACAACCGGCTTCGGCGTTCCGCAGCGTGATGAAGCGCACCCGCGGATCGGCGAAGAGGGCCTCGATGGCGGCCCCGGGCCCCTCTGCACCACCCCGCCGATTCAGGAGGCCCGCGCCCTCTCGGAGATGCCCCTGGAAGACCAGGGGCAGGCCCTCCAGCTCCGGAGGGAAGCCCTCCCCGGCGAAGGCCTCGCAGGCCTCCTCGTGGATGAAGACCGGCCCCACCACGGGCACCTCATCAGGCTCGGGATAGGGGTTGTAGCTCATCAGCAGACGCCGCTCCCCTTCCCGGGTGCGGCGCAGGCAGTGGCGGCAGGGGCCGTAGCCCGAAGCGGGGGCCACGCTGGCCTGGACCGGGTGCCCGTAGCCCGGCGCCCGCCCCGTTCGGCGGGCGCCTTCGGCCAATGCGGTAGGGAGGGGTAGGACGCGGAAGGGCATGGGCACCTCGACTCCAGGGGATGCCTTCAACCTAGGCGGGTCCCCCGGCCCCGACGACCCGGTTCTTGCGGCGAATTCAGATCGCCGGGGCCGGGGCCCCCATGGCCTCCCAGTCCTCCAGCACGGGACCGTAGAAGGCGGGCACCGCCGCCTCCGCCTGGCGCATGAGGACGGTCATCTGGCCGCGGTGATGGGCCTGGTGGAGTTCCAGGGCCTGGAGGCTGTAGCCCCGC
>CAYSXG010000443.1:0-3378 GCA_964434895.1 uncultured Solibacteraceae bacterium
GCTGCGGGAGTCGCCGGCCCAGGACCTGCTGCCCCTGGGGCCCCTGGGCCTGGAGGATCCGGCCCAGGCGGGTCCCCCCTTCACCTGGCGCGGGGAGCGGGTGAGGGAGGAGGGCGGGGTGTGGACCCTGGAGCAGGGGGCCATCCAGTCCCCGGAGCTGCTCCTGCTGGCGGACCGCATCCGCTTCGATCGGGTCCACGGCGACATCCTGGCGGAGGGGAACATCCGGCTGGAGGCCAAGGGTCTCCGCCTCCGCTGCGAGCGCCTGGCCATGGACTGGAAGCTGAGGACCGGCGAGGCCCACGCCCTGGTGCTGGAGCTGGCCCCCACCTGGGTGCTCAGGTCCGACGACGTCACCTTCGCCACCTTCCGCCGCTGGGACTTCCGCAAAGTGGAGGTGAGCCCCTGCCCCCAGGAGAACCCTGGCTGGAAGGCCGTCCTGGCGGATCTCCGGCTGGACCTGGACGGCTTCGCCACCTTCGCCCATCCCCGGATCTGGCTGGATACGGGCCTCCTCCCCGTGCCCATCTTCTACGTCCCCTGGGCGGCCTATCCCGCCCAGGCCTCCCGAAGCTCCGGGCTGCTGCCCCCCCTCATCGGGGTCTCCAGCCGCCTGGGCCTGACCCTGGGCCCCTCCTATTTCCAGACCCTGGGCAACGGCGCCGATCTCACGGTGGCCCCGGAATTCTTCAGCAAGGAGGGGGTCCTGTGGGGGGGGGAGACCCGCTGGAACCCCGAGCCCACCCACCAGGGCTCCTTCCAGGGGGAGGCCATCCACGAGCGCAGCACCGGGGACCACCGCTACCGTTACACCCTGAAGGAGGTCTGGCAGCGGGAGGACGGGTGGCAGCTCAGCATGGACCTGAACCAGGCCTCGGACGCCCTCATGGACTCCGACTACGGGCGGGGCATCGGGAGGCTGGGGACCAACACCTTCGATTCCGCCTTCTACCTGGGGAAGAGCTTCCCCCTCTTCAACCTGGCCCTGCGGGCCTCGGACCAGCGGACCTTCTTCCTGCCCCAGGACCCCTTCTACCAGGAGGGCTTCCCGGGCTCCCTGACCCGCCGCACCCTGCCCCAGGTCGAGGCGCGCCTTTACCCCATCCCCCTGGGCCGCTTCTACCTGGACGCGGATCTGCGCATCGGGAAGCTCGGCTACCTGATCCAGGTGCGGGACGACCAGCCCCAGGGGCGCTTCAACTGGGGGCGGGACGACCTGGCGGTGCGCCTCCACGGGCGCCTGGGCCAGTGGGGGCCCGTCCGGGTGGACGTCGAGGCGCTCGGCCGCCTCACCCGCTACGGGGCCACGCTGCGGGAGGACGCCTTCAGCACCTCCGGCACCGAGGGCGGCATCACGGACCCCTTCGCGGCCTTCCGGGTGGACGCCCCGGGGACGAGGCGCCTGCTCGGCTCCGCGCGGATCCAGTTCTCGGGCCCCCAGGTGGGGCAGACCTTCGAGGAGGTGAACCTCCTGGGCTACCACGGGGAGCTGCGCCACCTGGTGGAGCCCTTCGTGGGCTTCACCCAGACCAGCCGCTTCGCGGACGCCGGGCGCATCGCCCGCTTCGACGACGTGGACATCCAGCCCGGCGTGGAGGGCAGCGCGGACGGGGAGCGCAGCGTGGAGCTGGGCATGAAGCAGCACGTCCTGGGGCGGGGCGGCTCCCCCTCCCCCTTCACGGACCTGATCCGCTGGAAGGTCTCCAGCCGCTACCACTTCTCCCCCATCCTGGTGGGGGACGGACGGGTGAAGCGGGGCTGGGCCTCCCTGGAGAACTCCATCGACATCGAGCCCCACGAGGCCTTCCGCCTCTCCTTCAAGCGCAGCGCGGACCTGGTGGACGGCGGCTCCGACGACTCCCTGAGCGCCGAGTACCGGGGGAGGGACGGAAGCCGCTACAGCCTGGCGGCCTTCTCCACGGGCATCAACCACCTCCTGGTCCGCCAGCGGGGCATCCAGGTCGCGGGCACCGAGCGCTTCCTGGACGACCGGATCCGCCTGGAATTCCAGGCCAGCTACGACCTGCACCAGGGGGCCTTCTCCAACAGCCAGGCGGGCCTGGCCTACGTGACCCCCTGCGTGGCCACCTCCCTGCGCTTCTCCCACCTGGGCCTGCAGCTGTCGGGGCAGAACGGGCGGGAGAACCGCCTGGACCTGGTGCTCACCCTGCGGGGCCTCGGGGATCTCTTCAGCCTGAGGCAGTGATCGGGCGCGGTGGCCCGGCTTTGCCTGGCCACCGCGTGGGGAGCAGGAGGGGAGCGCAGAGGGAGCGGAGCGGGCGGGCGGTCCCCTCGTCCATGTCAGGAGGAGGAGGAGGCCTTGGGCATGAGCGCGGTTTCGGGATTGGCGATCACCACGCAGTTCCGGCCCCGGTTCTTGGCCATGTAGAGGGCCTTGTCCACGGCCCCGAAGAAGGTGGAGGCGTCGTGGTCCGCGGGGAAGCCCACCCCGAAGCTCATGGACGGGAAGATGACGGCCCCGGATTCCAGGGTGACCGGGTCGTCCTGGATCTTCTTCCGGAGCTTTTCCGCCACCTCCGACGCGGACTTGATCTGGGTCTCCATGAGCAGGACGGCGAATTCCTCGCCCCCGATGCGGAAGGCCAGGTCGCTGCGGCGGAGGGTGCCCTTGATCCGCTGGGCGAGGACCTTGAGGACCTTGTCCCCCACCAGGTGGCCGAAGCGGTCGTTGATGAGCTTGAAGTGGTCCACGTCCCCCAGGACCAGGGTGAAGGCGCGGCGGTGGCGCTCCCACTGGCGCAGGGCGTGGTCCAGGTTCTGGTCGAAGGCCCGGCGGTTGAGCAGGCCCGTCAGGGGGTCCGTGAGCACCTCGTTCCGGAGGGCCGAGGCTTCCATCTCCAGCAGGGTCCTCCGCTCCCGGAGGTCGTGGATCTGGTGCTCGTACTCCTTTTGGACCCGCTTGGCGTGGAGCCATTCCAGGCCCCGGCGCAGGGCGTGGATGACCCTGGGCGGGGAGAGGGGCGTGGGTAGCCAGTCGGAGGTCCCCGCGAAGAGGAGCCGGCGCTGGGCGGCCTCGTCCCCCAGGGGGCCCGCCAGGATGATGTAGGGCGCGGACTTCGAGCGGCGGGCCGCGTTCACCCGGGCCAGGGAGTCCGGGATCGAGGAGGCCGTGGCCAGGAGGACCAGGGGGGGGGCCAGGCGGTCCAGGGCCTCGGAAAAGCCCCGGGGAGGGGCGAGGTGGAGCTCGTAGCCGAAATGGGCCAGGAGTTCCCGGAGCTTGCGGCCGGTGGCCCCGTGGAAACCCACGCCCAGGACGGGCACCGGCGGGCAGTAGGCGGGGTGGATGGCCCCGCCCACCACGGGCCCGAGGATGTCCAGGAGGCCCTGGAGCCCCGTGTCCCAGGGGATGAAGCCGTC
>CAYSXG010000444.1:0-3372 GCA_964434895.1 uncultured Solibacteraceae bacterium
CCGATCTCCTGTGGGCCTGCATCCCGGTGCTTCCCGTGCTCTTCCTGGCCCCCCTGATGTTCCCCCTGGAGATCCTGGGCCCCCTCAGCCGCATCCTCAGCCACAGCCTCCGCCTCTTCGGCAACCTGGCGGGCGAGCACATCGTGGCCGGCATCTTCTTCGGCATGATGCCCCTGCTGCTGCCCGTGCCCCTGATGGTGATGGGCCTCTTCTTCGGCCTCATCCAGACCTTCGTGTTCGTCATGCTGGCGACCATCTACCTCTCCGGCGCCGTTTCGCACGACCACTGATCGCCCAGACCCTCCGCTTTCCCAACCACCGAGCGTCGGGATTCCGAACCCCGCGCCCAGACCCCAGAGGTTTTCCATGAAGAAGTTCCTCACCACCGCCGCCCTCTTCACCGCCACCGTCGCCGCCTTCGCCCAGGAAGCCGGCAAGGCCGCCGAAGTGTGGTCCAACGGCCACTACATGGCCCACCTCTCCCTCGCCATCGCCGCCGGCCTCTGCGGCCTGTGCCAGGGCAAGGCCGTCGTCGCCGCCTGCGAAGGCATGGCCCGCAATCCCCAGGCCGCTGGCAACATCCGCACCACGATGATCATCGGTCTGGCCCTCATCGAGGCCCTCGTGATCTACGTGCTCGTGGCCGGCTTCGCCATCCACTAGTCTTCGAAGCTTCGGAGAAGAAGGGGCCCCCGGGCCCCTTCTTTTTTTGCATCTGGCTAGAATAGGGGCCGCTTACCCATGACCATCGCCGCGATGTCCCTGTTCCCGCTCCCCCCGGAGGTGACCCGGGTGATTCTGGGCGGGGGGTCCAGCATCGACCTCGAGGGCCTGCGCTGCGGGTCCATGGCCGAGGCCCGGGACTTCGCCCGCAGCTATGGCTACGACATGGCGGTGCCCAGCCAGCGGGCCCATGTCCAGCGGGTGTGCCGGGACGCCGTGACCTTCCTCGAGGGCGTGATCCTGGACGGCACGGGACTGAGGCTGCCCCAGGAGATGCAGGGCCTGGAGGACCCCCTTCGCCTCCTGGTCTGGGCCTCCGAGCAGGAACAGGGCGGGTTCCGGGGCCAGCAGGCCCGCTGGGCCTGCGCGTTGCTTCGGGTCATGCACACCCTCTTCCACATCGACCACAACATCAACCTGCGCTTCCTGCCCGAGATCCAGCGCCAGGTCTTCGCGCCCTACGACCGGCACCTGGTCATGGAGGGCGGGCGCTGGAAGCTGAAGGGGGCCTACGAGGTGCCCCTGGTGGCCATGGAGCGCAAGGAGAGCAAGGACCGGGCCTCCATGCTGCTGAAGCTCCTCCACAAGCCGGAGAACGTGGCGGAGACCATCTACGACCAGATCGGCATCCGCCTGGTGGCGGAGGATCAGGTGGGAGCCCTGCTGGTGCTCCGCTTCCTGCTGGACCACCACGTGCTCATGGCCACCCACATCAAGCCCTCCCGGAGCCGCAACCGGATGATCGACACCGAGGCCCTGGAGGGCTGGATGGCTGGCCTGCCCCAGGCCGTGGAGATCCAGGCCATGGGGCCCGAGGCCCGGCGGGAGCTCTGCCGCGGGCTGGCCCAGAAGGGCGAGCGGCCGGGCGACAATCCCCACATGAGCCACGAGTACACGGCGGTGCAGTTCACGGCCCGGAGCCTCATCCGCCTGCCCAATCCGGCCCTGGAGGCCCTCGGGAGGGTCCAGGCCAGGCTGGGGGTCCTGGGCCATTCGGACCTCATGGCTCAACTGGGGCTTGCCGACTTGGCCCAAGAGCAGGAAGAATTGGCGTTCTTCTTCGCCCACGAGGTCCAGATCATGGAAGACACCGGCTTCCGCAGCTCCCAGTCCGGCCCTGCCTCCCACGCAGAATACAAGCAACGCCAACGGGAAGCTGCACGACGCCGGGTTCTTCAAGGTATTCTCTAGTCCAGCCAACCCAGGAGACCGAAATGCTCAACATCCAGACCCGCCAGGAAGGCAGCGCCTCGGTGGTGACGATCCAGGGCAAGGTCAATTTCGAAGTCACCGCGCAACTCCGCGACGTCATCCGCGAGACGGTGGCCACTCAGCAGCCCAAGCTGCTGGTCATCAATCTGGACGGCGTGAGCTTCATCGACTCCTCGGGCCTGGGCCTGCTGGTGGCCGCCCGCAACAGCGTGGACAAGAGCGGCGGCAAGCTGCACCTCAGCTGCCTGCCCGCCACGGTGAAGAAGACCTTCGACCAGACCAACCTGACCAACTACTTCTCCATCTTCGCCACGGAGCAGGACGCCCTCCGCGGGGCCTGATGCCCTAAAGGGAACCCGGGAGTCTCGATGGCGAAGGGCGTGGTGCTGGTGGTGGATGACGAGGCGCCCATCCGGGACATCCTCGGCTTCTACCTGAAGCGGGCCGGCTACCAGGTGCTCATGGCCAGCCAGGGCGTGGAGGCGCTCTCGGAGATCGCCAAGCTCACGCCGGACCTCATCATCTCGGACCTGAAGATGCCGGAGATGAGCGGCGACGAGCTCTGCAAGCGCGTCAAGGCCGATCCGCTGACCCGGGACGCCTACTTCATCATCGTCAGCGCCCTGGACGGCACGGCGAGCAAGATCGGCGGCCTGAACCTCGGCGCCGACGACATGATCAGCAAGCCCTTCCACGCCCAGGAGGTGCTGGCCAAGGTGGAGAGCGCCTTCCGCCTCATCGCCATGCAGAAGGAGATCAAGCGGCAGAACCGCGAGCTCACCGCCTTCCAGGACCGCATGGAGGGCGAGCTCTCCCTCGCGGCCGCGCTGCAGATGGGCCTGCTGCCCAAACTTCCGGGCGAGGCCGCGGGTAGCCGCTACACCCACCGCTACCTGCCCGCCGAGGGCATCGGCGGCGACATCTACGCCGTCTCCACCGCCGTGGACGGCGGCACCGCGCTGATGATCGCCGACGTGAGCGGCCACGGCGTGACCGCCGCGCTCATCTCCGCCATGGTGAAGACCAGCTTCGAAAGCCACGTCCGCCAGCCCGGCGCCCCGCTGGCGTGGGCCGTGGGCATGAATGGGGACCTGAGCCGCAGCGTCCTGGCGGAGCAGTTCGCCACCGCCTGGGTGGGCCACCTCGACCCGGCCACCGATATGCTCCGCTACGTGGTGGCGGGCCACCCCGCGGCCATCCGCATCCCCGGCGGCGCCAAGGGGGGCCTGCACCGCCCTGAGTTCCTCCAGGGCAAGGGCTTCATGCTGGGCCTCGACGAGAACCTCCCCTTCAGCGAGCAGTCCACGGAGCTGAAGGTGGGCGACCGCCTCGTGCTCTACACCGACGGCCTGGTGGAGGTGGAGCGCGAGGACAAGTCCATGCTGGGCGAGGATGGCTTCCTCAAGATCTGCTGCGAGCTGCCCTCCTCTCCCGAGG
>CAYSXG010000445.1:0-3369 GCA_964434895.1 uncultured Solibacteraceae bacterium
CTTACTCGCCGGCCTTCTGGACGATCTCGAGGACCGTCCAGCGCTTGCGCTTGGAGAGGGGGCGGGACTCCACGATGTTCACCACGTCACCGATATTGCAGGTGTTGGCTTCGTCGTGGGCCATGAACTTCTTCGACTGCTTCACGGTGCGGTGGTAGACCGGGTGCTGGAACTTACGCTCCACCAGCACGACGACGGTCTTGTCGGCCTTGTTGGAGACCACAACCCCGCTGCGGACCATCTTGTTATCCAAACTCATGGGGTTCTCCTTACTGGGCCAGCTTGTGCCGGAGGGCGGTCTTAACGCGGGCCAGCTCACGACGGGTTTTGCGGATCTCGGCGGTGTTCTCGACCTGACCCACGGCGTGCTGGAAACGGAGGGTGAAGCGCTTGGCGGCCAGCTCGGCTTCCAGCTGGGCCAGCTCGTCGACGCTCTTGTTCACGAGGTCGGTGAAAGGGTTCTTCTTGCTCATCTCATTCCTCCGGAGCCGTGCGGGTGATGAAGACCGACTTGAAGCCGAGCTTCTGCTGGGCAAGGGCCAGAGCTTCCTGGGCGAGCTCCTCGGTGACGCCTTCCATCTCGAAGAGGATCTTGCCGGGGCGGATCACCGCCACCCAACCGTCCGGAGCGCCCTTGCCGCTACCCATGCGGGTTTCGGCCGGCTTGGAGGTGGTGGGGCGATCGGGGAACACGCGGATCCAGATCTTGCCGCCGCGCTTGATGTGGCGGGTCATGGCGATACGGGCGGCCTCGATCTGGCGATTGGTCAGCCAGGCGTGCTCGAGGGCCTTGAGGCCGAAATCGCCAAAGGCGAGTTCGTGGCCACGAGTGGCCTTGCCCTTCACGCGGCCCTTTTGAACCTTGCGGTACTTGACTTTCTTGGGCATCAACATGGGGTCACCTCAACGCTTGACGGTTTCGACGGGCTGATCGCCCAGGTTCACCCACACCTTGACCCCGATGATGCCGTAGGTCGTGCGGGCCTCGGCGAAGCCGTAGTCCACATTGGCGCGGATGGTCTGGAGGGGCATCTGCCCGGAGAGGTAGTCCTCGGTGCGGGCGATCTCGGCGCCGTTCAGTCGGCCGGAGACCTTGATCTTGAAACCCTTGGCCCCGAATCGAATGGCGGCTTCCTCGGCCTTGCGCATGGCGCGGCGGAAGGCGATGCGGCGCTCCAGCTGCTGGGCCACGCCTTCGGCGACGAGCTGGGCGTCGACTTCGGGCTTCTTGATCTCCTGGATGTCCACCTGGACGGGGCGGTTGAGCTTCTTCTGGAGCTCTTCGCGAAGCTTGTCGATCTCGGCGCCCTTACGGCCGATCACGATGCCGGGGCGAGCGGTGAAGATACGAACGGTGACCTTGTCGGCGGCGCGCTCGATGTCGATCTTGGAGATCATCGCGTTCAGGGCGTGCAGCTGGCTCTTCAGTTCCTTGCGGAGCTTGAGGTCCTCGTGCAGCAGCGTCGCGTACTCGCGCTTGGAGTACCACTTGCTGTGCCAGGCCTTGGTGTGGACGACGCGGAAGCCGTAGGGATGTACTTTCTGGCCCATGGTTACGCCTCCTGCTGACCGAGTTGGATGGTGATGTGGCAGGTGCGCTTCTGCACCCGATAGGCGCGGCCCATGGGCGCAGGACGGACCCGCTTCATGCGGAAGCCCTCGTCGACGAAGGCGGACTTGACCACCAGGTCATCGGGATTCACGCCGGGGTCCTTGTCGATGGCGTTGGCCACGGCAGAATCCAGGAGCTTGCGGATGGGCTCGGCGGCGTACTTCTTCGTGGAGGCGAGGAGCCACTGGGCTTCGGCCACCTTCTTGCCGCGGATCAGGTCGATGACCAGCCGGGCCTTCTGGGCGGAGCCACGCAGGTGCTTGAGGTGGGCGCTGGATACGATGTTGCTCATCTTACTTTCCCTTCGCCTTGGCGTCGGCCTTGCCGGCGTGGCCCTTGAAGGTGCGGGTCAGGGCGAACTCGCCCAGCTTGTGCCCCACCATCTGGTCGGTGACGTAGACGGGAATGAACTTGTTGCCATTGTGGACGGCCAGGGTGAGGCCGATCATCTGCGGAACGACGGTGGAACGGCGGGACCAGGTCTTGATCACGCGCTTGTCGTTGGTGCTCTGGGCAGTTTCCACCTTCTTCAGGAGGTGCCCATCAATGAACGGTCCTTTTTTCAGCGAACGTGCCATTGGGTGGTCTCCTAGTTGATCCGCTTGACGATGAACTTGTTGGTGCGGTGGTTCTTCTTGCGCGTCTTGTAGCCGCGCGTCGGCTGGCCCCACGGCGTCACAGGATGACGGCCACCCGAGGTGCGGCCTTCACCACCGCCATGCGGGTGGTCGACGGGATTCATGACCACGCCGCGGACCGTCGGGCGGACACCCAGCCAGATACGGCGGCCGGCCTTGCCCAGCTGCACGTTCTCGTGCTGGACGTTGCCCACGTGCCCGATGGTCGCGTAGCACTCCAGGTGGATCTTGCGGACCTCGCCGGACATCAGGCGGACCTGGGCGTAGTCGCCGTCCTTGGCGATGAGCTGGGCGAACGCGCCGGCGGCGCGGCACAGCTGGCCGCCCTTGCCGGGCTTCAGCTCCAGGTTATGGATCTCGGTACCCACGGGAATGTTGCGGAGGGGCAGCGCATTGCCCACCAGGATGTCGGCCTTGGGCCCGGACACCACAGCGCGACCCACTTCCAGGCCGTCCGGCGCGATGATGTAGCGCTTTTCGCCATCGGCGTAGACCAGCAGGGCGATGCGGGCGGTGCGGTTGGGATCGTACTCGATGGTCGCCACCTTGGCGGGGACGTCCACCTTGTTCCGCTTGAAGTCGATGATGCGGTACTTCTTCTTGTGGCCGCCGCCGATGTGGCGGGTGGTGATGCGGCCGGTGTTGGAACGGCCGCCGGTGCGGTTCTTCTTCGCGATGAGAGAACGCTCGGGCGTGTCGGTGGTGATTTCGGCGAAATCAGGCTTCGACATGCCCCGCTGGCCGGGGGTCGTTGGCTTGAGCAGCTTGATGCCCATAGTTCATGCCTCAGAAAAGTGCGAACGATAGTGGCAATGCTTGTCCGTTCGCGGGGTGGAGGGCGGGATCAGGCTTGTCCCGTCCGAAAGGACTATTCGCCCGCGGGAACTTCCAGTTCCACGTAGGCCTTCTTCACGGGAGAGGTCATCCCCACCCAGCGGCCCAATCGCTTGGACTTGGCCGGGATCCGCACGGTGCGCACGGACTTGACCTTGGCCTGGAGCAGCAGCTCGGCGGCCTCCTTGATCTGGTGCTTGTTGGCCCAGTTGGCCACTTCGAACACCTGGATGTTGTTCTCCCGCAGGATCTGGCCCTTCTCGGTAAGGAGGGGCTTGCGGATCA
>CAYSXG010000446.1:0-3351 GCA_964434895.1 uncultured Solibacteraceae bacterium
TGCGCCCCAGGGCCGTGAGCTCGTACTCCGTGCGGGGGGGCACCTCGGGGTAGACCGTGCGCTTGACCAGGCCGTCCTCCTCCAGCTGGCGCAGAGTCTGGGTGAGCATCTTCTGGCTGATGCCCCCGATCTCCCGCTGCAATTCGCCGTAGCGCTTGGTGCCGCTGGAAAGCAGGTAGATCACGAGGGTGGTCCACTTGTCCGCCACCAGGTCCAGCACCAGCCGCGTGGGGCATTGGGCGCTGAGGAGGTTGGGGGCGTAGTCGCAGGGATTGGGGTTCTTATTGCTTACCATGGGGTGCCTACCTTCCAAAAAGGTGCCTACTTTCTTTTGGAGAGTAAGCACCCTAAGTTTGGGTCACGGCCGATCGGATTGCAACCGGCCGAAGGAAAGGAAGCCCATGTCCGACCTCGTCAAACCCCTCACCGATTCGGAATTCCCCGCCGCCGTGGCCCAGGGGGTGACGCTGGTGGATTTCTGGGCCCCCTGGTGCGGCCCCTGCCGCATGGTGGCCCCGGTGCTGGACGAATTGGCCCAGGAATTCCAAGGCCGCGCCTCCATCGCCAAGATCAACGTCGACGAGCAGGGGGAAACCGCTGGGCGCTTCGGCGTCATGAGCATCCCCACCCTCGTGCTGCTGAAGGACGGCCGGCCCGTCGCCAAGCTGGTGGGAGCCCAGCCCAAGCCCCAGCTGCGCGCCTTCCTCGAGCAGGCCCTTTGATTCCCTTCCCCATCCAGGAGATTTCATGATCCTCGTTACCGGCAGCACCGGAAAGATCGGCCAGCACCTCATCGACGCCCTCCTGGCCAGGGGAGCGGACTTCAAGGCCCTCGCCCGCTCCGAAGCCTCGACCCAGGCCCTGGCCGCCAAGGGCGCGGCGGTGGTGCGGGGGGACCTGGGGGACCCGGCCTCCCTCGGGGCCGCCCTCCAGGGCGCGGACCGGCTCTTCCTCCTCTCCTCGGCCCCCCGCTTCGCGGAGCTGGAGATCCCCGCCCTCGAAGCGGCCCGGGCCGCGGGGGTCCGCCACGTGGTCAAGATCAGCGCCTTTGGCGCCGCCGCCGACGCCGCCAGCCCCCTGCTGCGGGAGCACGCCAAGGTGGAACGCTGGCTGGAGGCCTCGGGCCTGGCCTGGACGATCCTCCGCCCCAACTTCTTCATGCAGAACTGGCTGGCCTTCCACGCCCCCGCCATCCGGGCCGGGCAGCCGGTCTACGCCAACGCCGGGGAGGCCAGGCTGGGTTGGATCGATACCCGGGACGTGGCCGACGTGGCGGCGGCGGCCCTCACGGAGCCGGGCCACGAGGGCTTCGTCTACGAGCTCACGGGCCCGGAGGCCCTCTCCCACGCCCAGGTGGCGGCCCGCCTTTCGGCGGCCCTGGACCGCGAGGTGAACATCGTCGCCGTGCCCGACGCCGCGGCCTTCCAGGCCATGAAGGGCATGGGCATGGACCCCTGGTACGCCTACGGCATGGTGGCCCTCTTCCAGGGGGTGCGCCGGGGCGGCGCCGACGCCCTCACGGGCACCGCGGAGCTGGTCACGGGCCGTCCCTCCCGGAGCTTCGAAGCCTTCCTGGCCGAGCACCTCGGCGCCTTCCGTTCCTGATTCCACCCCCTTCCGGAGACCCCCATGACCGCGACCCTCGCCGCCCCCCTCCTCGACGCGCTGCACTGGCGCTACGCCACCAAGGCCTTCGATGCCGAAAAACGCATCGACGCCGAGACCTGGGCCCAGCTGGAGGAGGCCCTGGTGCTCACGCCCACCTCCTTCGGGCTCCAGCCCTACCGCTTCCTCGTGATCACGGACCCCGGCCTCAAGGCGCGCCTGCGCCCGGCCTCCTGGAACCAGCCGCAGATCGAGGAGGCCTCCCACCTGGTGGTCTTCGCGGCCAAGGAGGACCTCACGGAGGCGGACGTGGACGACTACGTGGCCCGCATCGCGGAGGTGAGGGGCGTCGCGGCGGAGTCCCTGGCGGGCTACCGGGCCATGATGGTGGGCAGCCTGGTGCAGGGCCCCGGCCACGCCCGGGTGCCCGAGTGGGCCGCCCGCCAGGCCTACATCGCCCTGGGGAACTTCATGACCGCCGCGGCCGTGCTGGCGGTGGACGCCTGCCCCCTCGAGGGCATCGATCCGGCGGCCTACGACGAGATCCTGGGCCTTCGGGGCAGCGGCTACCGCACCGTGGTGGCCTGCGCCGCGGGTTACCGCAGCCCGGAGGACAAGTACGCCGCCCTGCCCAAGGTGCGCTTCCCCAAGGCGCGCCTGGTGGTCAACCTGTAAGCGGAGACCACGCGACCATGGCCATCCGGCGCCTGAACCACGCGGTGCTCTACGTCCGGGACGTGGAGCGAAGCTCGGCCTTCTACCGGGACGTGCTGGGCTTCCGGGAGGCCTTCGGGGCCCCCGGGGCCCGCTTCCTCCAGGCGCCGGACTCGGACAACGACCACGACTTGGGCCTCTTCGCGGTGGGGGAGGGGGCCGCGCCCTCCCCGGCGGGCCGGGGGGCCGTGGGCCTCTACCACCTGGCCTGGGAGGTGGGGAGCCTCGGGGAGCTGCGGGAATGCCGGGAGCGCCTGGCCCGAGCGGGGGCCCTGGCGGGGGCCTCGGACCACGGCACCACCAAGAGCCTCTACGGGAAGGATCCGGACGGCCTCGAATTCGAGATCACCTGGGTGGTGCCGCCGTCCCGGCTGGGCCCCGCGGACCTGGCGGCCCGGGGCTCCGTGCGCAGGCTGGACCTGGAGGCGGAGCTGGCCCGCTTCGAAGGAGGCTCCCATGGCCCAGCGAGACAAGGCCTTCCCGAACACGGCCCAACCCCCGCCTCCGGAGAGAATGGCCGCCGCGATGGCCGCGCCGCTCAAGGTTCCCAACGCGAGCCTTTTAAGGCCGGTGCGGACCCGAGCCTGATGATGCGCCGGATAGTCCCGGAGTTGGCCATCTTCCATTCCCTCGTATTCCGAGGCGTCTTTTTTCGAGAGAAGGCCGTAAAGGCCGTTTCCTAGGACCCACAAGCCGTTGAGAGCGAGATAAACGTCGCCGCCAGGGACCAGGCTTATCGCCAGCGCCTCATAAGCCCCCGAATTGAGCTTCCCGTCTTTATCGACGACGTTGGCCAACACGCGCCGGCCTGTGTTCCGATCGACCAGGTCGACGCTCTCGCCGATGAGCTCGATATCGGTCCAGCGGTCGCGCTGAAAGCGGGCATAGACGCGCCGGAGGAAATTCGGGCGCTCGACGGTCAGCGAACTTTTGGGAATGGAGACCTTGCACGCATGCCGCGAAGCCTGCTCGGCCAAGGAACGATCCAAGCGCACGTCCAAAAAAAGCCCCTTCTCCAGTTCGCGGTATTCC
>CAYSXG010000447.1:0-3341 GCA_964434895.1 uncultured Solibacteraceae bacterium
CGGCCATCATCTCGATGGCGCAGCAGGCCAGGCCGAAGGTCATGGGCCACACGCTGGAGGCCCGGGCCCAGTTGACCACCTTCTCCACGCGGGTCGTGATGAGGATGTGCTCGAGGGCGGTAGGTTGGTTCATCATTCGCATCACTCCCAGGTGAGGGCGCCCTTGGACCAGATGTAGCCGTAGCCGAACAGGAGCAAAAACAGGAAGAGGCCCATCTCGATGAGCCCGAACACCGCCAGGGACTTCATCTGGATGGCCCAGGGCATGAGGAAGACGGTCTCCACGTCGAAGACGAGGAACATCACGGCCACCAGGTAGAAGCGGACCGAGAACTTCTCCCGGGCCTCGGTGACCGGCGTGATCCCGCATTCGTAGGTCGAGTACTTGCTCTCGGAGTAAAAAGCCGGCCGAAGGAGCCTGGAGAGGGTCCATACCGCCACGGGCAAGGCCATGGAAATCAGCAGCAAAAGCAGAATTGGCGCGTAACCCCGCATGGGCTTCCCCCCAAACCGATCCATTTTGAGACTCAGGTCACAGGCGGGTCAATCCTAGATATCGGAGGGCGGGGGTTCGGAACCCCTTGACGGGTCGATTTTTCGTCGGCGGGTAGCGGAACCCTCCACCCCTTTTCGGGCATACCATGGGGGCATGGCTTCCACGAACCCCACCCCCGAGCTGAACCCCGGCGCCGGCGATCTGACCCAGGTCCTCCCCCTCCCCGGGGACGCCACCCAGACCGTCCATCTCACCCAGGCCTCCCTCTACCCCTCCCTGGACCTCACCAAGGAGCCGGTGGACTTCGCCCTCTTCCAGGCCATCAACCTGGAAATGATGATCAAGCACCACTTCGTGCCGGTGCAGGAGCGGGACGGCGTGCTGTGGCTGGCCATGGCGGACCCCCTGGACGTGGTCACCCAGGACCTGCTGCGCATGCAGCTCAAGCGCCCCCTGAAGTTCTACGGCGCCCCCCAGGCCCAGATCGCCGAGGTGCTGAAGAAGTCCGAGAGCGGCCAGAAGGTGCTGGACGACGTGGGGGAGGCCCTCAAGGTCCAGGTGCTCCGGGAGGAGGACGTGGACGACGAGGTCCTCGACCTGGAGCGACTCACGGACAAGGACGAGGCCCCCATCGTCAAGCTGGTGGACACCACCATATTCAACGCCCTCCAGCGGCGCACCTCGGACATCCACATGGAGACCACGGCCAAGGGCTTCGCCATGAAGTACCGCATCGACGGCAGCCTCTACCCGGCCACGGAGCCCATCGACAAGCGCTTCGCTTCCGCCATCATCAGCCGCATCAAGGTCATGTCCGAGCTGGACATCGCCGAAAAGCGCAAGCCCCAGGACGGCCGCTTCAAGCTCAAGGTGCGCGGCCGGGCCATCGACTTCCGCGTGTCCATCATGCCCACCATCCACGGTGAGGACGCGGTCATCCGCATCCTGGACAAGGAGAACCTCAGCGAGGAGTTCAAGAGCCTGAACCTGGACATCCTGGGCTTCTCCCAGTACGAGCTCACGAAGCTGCGCCGCTTCGCGCGGGAGCCCTACGGCATGTTCCTGGTCACGGGCCCCACGGGATCGGGCAAGACCACCACCCTCTACGCCATCCTCAGCGAGATCCGCAGCCCCGAGGACAAGCTCATCACCATCGAGGACCCGGTCGAGTACCAGCTGGACGGCGTCACCCAGATCCCGGTGAACGAGAAGAAGGGCCTCACCTTCGCCGTGGGCCTCCGCTCCATCCTGCGCCACGACCCCGACAAGATCCTCGTGGGCGAGATCCGCGATCCCGAGACCGCCCAGATCGCCATCCAGTCCGCCCTCACGGGCCACCTGGTCTTCACCACCGTCCACGCCAACAACACCCTGGACGTCATCGGGCGCTTCCAGTACATGGGCGTGGAGCTCTACAACTTCGTCTCGGCCCTGAACTGCATCCTGGCCCAGCGCCTGGTGAAGGTGCTCTGCCCCAAGTGCAAGCGGCCCATGGAGCCCCGGCCCCAGGAGCTCATCGACAACGGGGTGGACCCCGCCTGGGCCAGCACCGGCTCCTTCTACGAGAAGGTGGGCTGCGTGGACTGCCACGGCACCGGCTACCGCGGACGCCAGGCGATCATCGAGTTCATGGGCATGAACGACGAGCTGAGGGAGATGCTCACCCAGCGCGCCCCCATCCGCGACGTCAAGGCCGCCGCCCGCCGCAACGGCATGCAGAGCCTGCGGGAAAGCGCCCTGGAAAAGGTGCGCCTGGGCCTCACCAGCTTCAACGAGATCAACAAGGTGACCTTCAGCGAAACGATCTGATCACTCCCCGCTCAGCGTGGCGGTGTCAAAGTCGTTCAGCAGCACCTCGAAGGTGGGGGGCTCGTCCAGCATGATCCAATGCCCGGAGTTCACGAGGTACTGCACCGAGAATTTCGGCGCCCCCGCCAGGCCCAGCCGCTCCAGGGCCTCCTTTTCCTGGGCGGGGTCCGGAACCAGCTTGGCGGAGGCGAAGAGCTGCATCGGGACCCGCGGGCCCGTGGCGGGGACGGACTCCCTGGCCCAGCCCCGCACGTAAGCCTGGAGCACCCCGGATGGGACCTTCTGGGCCTCCTTGAGCAGGACCGCGGTCTGGGGGGCCCCGGAGCTCTGGGCCCCGAAGAAGGCGTTCAGGGCCCCGGCGGGATCCTGGCCCAGCTCCTTGTCCAGGCGGGCGGCCCGCTCCGCGGGGAGGGCCGCCAGTCCCCCATCCAACAGGAGCACCCCCCGGGCCAGGCCAGGCTCCGCCAGGGCCGCCCGGGCCGCCACCAGGGCCCCCAGCCCGTGCCCCACCAGCAAAGGGCGCCCCAGCTTGAGCTTGTGCACCAGGGCCGCCAGGTCCGCCGCCACCGCCGGCAGGTCCACCGCCCCCTCCTTCATGGGCGGGGCCGGGCTGGCCCCGTGGCCGGGCAGTTCCACCGCCACGAAGGTGAAGTTGCTCTTCTGATGATCGATGAGCCCCGCCCACACGCTCCGGTTGCCCCCCAGGTCGTGGAGCAGCACCACCACCCCCCCGCGGCCTTCCTTCCGGTAGGCCAGGTCCCCCGCCCGGGAGGGGGCAGCCAAGACCGCCGCCAGGAGGATCCAGGCGCGGAGGGGGACCTGCATGGGCGAGCCTCCCGCGGGCCGGCCACCCGGCCCCCCTCCTTCTCGGCCGGAAGCCGGGACTCCATGATCCCCGTCAGTTCGCGGCCATCAGCTCCCGCTCCAGGCTCTGGAGCCGCTTGAGGCGGCGAGAGACCCCCACCTGTTTCGCCCTGACCGGCCGACCGTCCGCCGGGGAGGGGGCGCCCCCCGACAACCCCCGACCCCCCCCGCC
>CAYSXG010000448.1:0-3330 GCA_964434895.1 uncultured Solibacteraceae bacterium
GGCGCACACCAGCCCGCCAGCAGGGGGGCGGCAGGACCCAGGGGCCCGGGGGGGAGGAGGGCCGGAAGGAGGGCCTGGCCGGGGGGCGGGGGGGTGGGGGCGGCCTTCCCGCGCGAGCCCGGAAGGAGGCCCACCCCGATCAGGGCCAGGCCCCACACCAGCCAGCCCCAGCCGCGCGCCGGCCTCAAGGCCGCCACCGCCATCCGGCGGCCCCGGGGGTGCTCAGGTAGAGGCCCAGGGGGGAGGGCTCCACCTGCAGGCGCCGGTGCACCCAGACCACGCTGGTGAAATCGAGGAGGGGCAGGGCGCCGGGGGCTTCGGCCCAGCGCCGGTGCAGCTCGGCCCAGGCCCCGTCCTGGGGGTCCCGCAGCCTCCCCACCAGGGAGGGCAGGTCCGGGTGCCTCCAGCCCGTGAAGTTCATGGGCCCCTGCGGCTCCAGGTATTCCAGCCCGGACCAGGGATGGGGGTCGAAGACCACCACCAGGCAGGCCAGTTCGAAGTCCCCCTTCTGGACCCGGTCCAGGAGCAGGGCGGATTCCACGGGCCGCAGGTCCAGTTCGGCCCCGTCCTGGGCGGCCCGGCTCCGGAGGGCCAGGAGGGCCTTCTGCACCAGCTCGTCCCCGGCGGGGAAGAGCAGTTCCCAGCGGGGGAGGCGGGGCGGGGCCTCCCGGGCGAGGATCCGGAGGGGCGGAAAGCCCAGGGTCTCGGGCCAGAGGCCCCGGCTGGCGCGGGCCTTGGGGCCGAAGAAGCCCGGCGGGAAGGCCTCCCCCCTCCATCCCTCCAGGGCCCGCAGGGCCCCGCTCCCCATCCGGCCCCAGACCACCAGCTGGGCGTGGAGGGGCTGGAGCAGCTCCTCGTGGGTGGGGGGAGGGACGAGGCCCGGGCGGGCCGGGGGCACCCCGAGGCTGAGCCAGCCCTTCCGAAGGTTCAGCAGCATGGCCTGCTCCTCGCCCACCAGACGGAAGTGGAGGCCCGGGATCTTGGGGCCCAAAAAATGCGGGCGGGCGCTGAGGCGCCATTCACTGCCGGTCCTGGCCAGGAGGAAGGGGCCGCTGCCCAGCTCCGGGTGGCCGGCCTTGGCGATGGGGACCCGGGCCAGTTCCATGAGGAGGCGGCCCGGGGGCTTCGAGGATGCGAGTTCCACCCGGTCCCCTTCGCCGGTGCAGGTCACGCCTTCCAGGATGGCCCGTTTGGTAGGACTGGCCTGGGGCAGGCGCTGGATCTCGCGCAGGGTCCAAAGCACGTCCTGGGCGGCGACCCCGCTGCCGTCTGGGAAGGTCGCCCCCGGGCGGAGATGGAAGCGGAGGGAGCCTCGACGCGCTTCCCAGCGATCCGCCAGGCGGGATACCACGCGGCCCCGGGGGTCCAGCCCCACCAGGCTGTCGCCGGCCAGGGACTGGAGGATGGCCTGCTCCAGCCCTTCCCCGCGGATGAAGTCCAGGGGGCCGGGGTCCCGGGCGAAGGCCTCCTCCACCACCTGGGCCCCGAGGGTGGCGGCGAGGCAGGCCACGAAAAGGAGGGAGCGCATGGGCAGCATTCCGGGGGGCGAGCCCAAAGATGCATGATGCGCAAGCCCCTGCCAAGGGGCACACTGGGGGCGGAGGACGCATGTCCCAACGTGCAGTTTCAGGGCCCTGGTGGTGGCGCCTCCTTCGGGGCCATCGGCGTTCCCTGACGCTGGGGCTCGGAGCCACGCTTCTGTGCAGCCTCGCGGCTTCGGTGGTGCCCTATTGGGCGGGGCGGGGAGTCCACGCCCTGGAGCTGGGCCAGTGGCGCCTTTCCAGGGTGAACCTGGCCTGGATGATGTTCTTCACGGTCGTCGCGGGCATCGGCCGCTACCTCATGCGCAACACCCTCATCGGCCTGAGCCGCCAGATCGAGCTGCGGCAGAGGGCCGAGCTCTACGGCTCCCTCCTCTCGCGCCCCTTCGCCTTCTACGAGCGCCAGCGCGTGGGGGACCTCATGAGCCGCATCGGCGACGACGTGAGCACGGTCCGCATGGCCACGGGACCCGGCTTCATGAGCTTCCTGCAGACCCTGAGCATCCTGCCCGTCACCCTGGGCCTCATGATCCACGCCTCCCCGCGCCTGACGGCGGCGGTGATGGGGCCCTTCGTGGCCCTGGCCCTGGGCTTCTACGTGGTGGGCAAATGGAGCCACGCCGTCCAGCAGAAGATCCAGCTGGTGGCCTCCCAGCTCAGCACCTTCAGCCACGAGACCATCTCCGGGGAAAAGGTGGTGCAGGCCTTCGGCCTGGAGGGGATCCGCGTGGCCCGCTTCCGGGAGCTGAGCCGGGAGAACGCCCGCCTCGGCATTCGCCAGACCGCCCTCTTCGGCGCCTACGGCCCCATGGCCATCCTGATCGGCGGCCTCAGCGCCCTCATCCTGGTGGCCTACGGCGGCTCCCTGGTCAACGCCCGCGTGCTCAGCCTGGGGGACCTCACGGCCTTCACGGGCTACCTGACCGCCCTGGCCTGGCCGGTGATGTCCCTGGGATGGTCCGTGAACCTCTTCCAGCGCGCCCGGGCGGGCCAGGAGCGCATCGACCAGGTGCTGGCCGCCTCGGACCCCCCCTTGCCCCCGGCGGAGGCGGTCCGCCTGCCGGACCAGCCCGCGGGCCTCGAGCTGCGGGGCCTCGGCTTCCGCTTCGAGACCGGGCGGGGCCTGGGGCCCCTGGACCTGGTCTTGGAGCCGGGCTCGAGCCTGGCGGTGGTGGGGGGCATCGGGAGCGGCAAGAGCCTGCTTCTTCAGGTGCTGGCGGGCCTGCGGGTGCCCAAGGAGGGGGAGCTCTGGGTGGACGGGCGGCCCCTGGATTCGAGCGGCCTGCGGCGGCACTGGGCCGGCCTGGGCTGGGTCCCCCAGGAGGCCTTCCTCTTCTCCACCAGCCTCCGGGAGAACCTGGCCCTGGGGCGCCCCGAGGCTTCGGAGGAGGAACTCTGGGAAGTGGCCCGGGTGGTCTGCCTGGACGAGCTGGTGCGCCGCCTGCCCCAGGGGCTGGATACGGTGGTGGGGGAGCGGGGGGTGATCCTCAGCGGGGGGGAGCGCCAGCGGGCGGCCCTGGCCCGGGCCCTCCTCCGGAGGCCCCGGCTGCTGCTCCTCGACGACGCCCTCTCGGCCGTGGACGCCGAGACCGAAAGCCGCATCCTCGAAAACCTCCGGGACTTCCTGGGCCGGAGCACCCTGGTGCTGGCCACCCACCGGGTCTTCGTGGCCGAACTCTGCGAGCGGGTGCTGGTGCTGGAGGAGGGGCGCCCCTCCCAGCTGGACCGTCCGGCGGTCCTGGCGGAACAGGTGGGGCTTCCGATTCCCGCTGTCCCTGTCCTGCTTGCG
>CAYSXG010000449.1:0-3329 GCA_964434895.1 uncultured Solibacteraceae bacterium
ACGTCCAGGGCGCCGCGGAAGATGAAGGGGAAGCCCAGGACGTTGTTCACCTGGTTGGGGTAGTCGCTGCGGCCCGTGGCCATGATGAGGTCCTTCCGCACCGCCTTGGCGGTGGGGTAGTCGATCTCGGGGTCCGGGTTCGCCATGGCGAAGACGATGGGGTTTCCGGCCATGGAGGCCACCATCTCCGGCGTCAGCACGCCCTTGGAGGAGCAGCCCACGAAGACGTCCGCCCCGGCGATGATCTCGCCCAGGGTGCGGGCCTCCGTGGGCTTCCTGAACTTCTCCTTGTAGACGTTCATGCCCTCGGTGCGCCCTTCGTAGACCAGGCCCTTGGTATCGCAGAGCCAGAGGTTCTTCAGCTTCACGCCGGCGGCGATCATCATGTCCGCGCAGGCGATGGCCGCGGCGCCGGCGCCGCTGAAGACCACCTTCATGTCCTCCAGGCGCTTGCCCACCAGCTCCGCGGCATTGAAGAGGGCCGCGGTGGAGATGATGGCGGTGCCGTGCTGGTCGTCGTGGAAGACGGGAATGTTCATCTCCGACTTCAGACGCTTTTCGATCTCGAAGCAGTCGGGGGCCTTGATGTCCTCCAGGTTGATGCCGCCGAAGGTGGGCTCCAGGGCCTTCACCACCTGGATGAACTTCTCCGGGTCCGTCTCGTTCACCTCGATGTCGAAGACGTCGATGTCCGCGAAGCGCTTGAAGAGGACCCCCTTCCCCTCCATCACCGGCTTGCCCGCCAGGGCCCCGATGTTCCCCAATCCCAGCACCGCCGTGCCGTTGGAGATCACCGCCACCAGGTTGCCCTTGGCGGTGTACTTGTAGGCGTCCTCGGGGTTCCGTTCGATCTCCAGGCAGGGCTCGGCGACGCCGGGGGAGTAGGCCAGGCTCAGGTCTCGGGCGGTACTGGTGGACTTGGTGGGCACCACCTCGATCTTTCCCTTGCGCCCCAAGGAGTGGTAGTCGAGGGCCTGCTGCTTGCGATTCATGTCCGTGGGCTCCGTGCCGCCGCCGGGCGGAAAGGGAAATCAGGGTACACCCCGGAGGGCCAGGGCCGGCGCGACTCCGCGAGATTCAGAGGGAGCCCTCCAGGGAGGCCTGCAGGGCCCGCTGGGCCCGGCGGGTGACCCAGAGGCCCCAGAGGCTGCCGAGGGCCCCCGTGAAGGCCCCGAGGGCCCCGAGGAAGGCCAGGCTCCGTCCCGAAAAGAAGCCCTGGCGCGCGAGGTTCACGAGAAAGGGGGAGAGGCCCCCCACCCCCCGGGAGACGGGGACCCAGAGCGCGAAGAGGCCCAGGGCCGCCAGCCCGCTGCCCGCCAGGCCGAGGAGCCCCCCCTCCAGGATCAGGGGCGTGCGGATGAAGGACTCGGTGGCCCCCACCAGGCGCATGATGGCGATCTCCTCCTCCCGCATCAGGAGGCTCATTCGGATCACGTTCCCGGTGGCGAAACCCGCGGCCACCAGCAGGAGGAGGCCCAGGGCCCCCAGCGCCGAGCGGAACATCCGCACGTTCCGCTGGAAGCCCTCCAGCCGCTCCTGGTCCGCCAGCACGTCCGCCACCCCCGGCAGATGGCCGAGGCTCGCAGCCAGTTCGCGGGTTCGCCGGGCGTCGAAAAGGTCCTCCCGGACCTGGACCTCCAGGCTTTCGGGCAGGGCCTCCCCCCCGAGGCTCTCCAGGAGCAGCCCGGACTCCCGGGTGAGCTCCTTGAAGCGGCGGGTATTCTCGGCCCCGCTGATGCGCTGGACGGAAAGGAAGCGGGGATCCCGGCGCAGGGCGACCTCGGCCTCCTGGAGGCCCGAGCCCTCGGCGGCCCACAGGACGATGCGGGCCTGGGACTCCACCCGGGAGACCCAGCGATCCAGGCTCTCCACCAGCAGCAGCCCCCCCCCCGCCAGCAGAAGGCCGCTGGCCAGCGTGAGCATGGCCAGGAGGTTCGGCCGCCGGTGCCGCCACAGATCCACGCCCGCGTCCCCCAGCAGGGGGGGCGCCAGCGGGGGGGAGGGGAGCAGTGGGTGCGGTGGAAGGCGAGGGCCCTCACATCACCGGGAAGGGGGAGGGGGCGGGGGAGGAAGGGCTGGTGGGCGTCCGTCCCCCCCGGGGCCTTCCAGAGCCAGAACACGTTGGTGCCCTTCTCGCTGGAGCTGGTGAGGCCCGCGAGCCAGTCCTTGTTGCCAGCGTGGGAGATGACCCGGAGGGAGGACTGGGTGTCCGAGCCGTCCCCCAAGTACCCGTCGGGGGGCTGGTTCGAGGAGCCCGAGAAGGTGCCGGACCGGAACTTCAGGATGGGCTGGCCGCTCTTACCGGAGTCCTGGAGGTGCCGGGCCACGTAGAGGTAGCTGTTGGACGTGTCCAGGGCCAGCGACCCGTACTTGGCGAGCTGGGTGCTATCCCCCACGAGCACGTTGGAGTCCCCCGCGAACCCAGTATTGTCCCCCTTACGAAGGCGCGGGCCCGTGTAGCCGTTGAGGCCCACCGGGCTCCCGTCGTTGAAGTAGGCGTAGAGCTGCCCCTGGGAGTAGGCCACGCCCCAGCAGCCCTTGTCCCCGCTCACGAAGGTGGGGGACTGGCGGGTAACGGCGGCGCCCTGGGCGAGGGTGCCGGGGTTCGACACGATCCAGATCCGGCTTTCGCTATCGTTGGATTCGCACACGTAGAGGCTGCCGCTGGAGGGGTCCACGAAGGCCTGGCCGAATTTCCCGCTCGACAGGCGGTCGCTGCTGCTGCTGCCCAGGGTGAAGCTGACGGCGTCCGAGCTGGTGCTGGAGATGTCCCCGCTCTGGCTCCGCACGCGGTCCACGCGGACCACGCTGCCGCTCTCCCCCACCAGGTAGAGGCGGTTGGTCTGGGGGTCCATGACCATGCCGCCCCAGGCCAGGGGGACGGCTTGGCTGAAGAGGCCCGAGGTGATGGCGTGGTCCGGGGCCGGGGTTTCCGAGGCGCTGAAGAGGGCCTCGGCGTCGGCGTAGACGTAGACCTTGGCCGTCGTGCCCTCGACGCTGTGGAGGTAGACCGACGTACCCGCGGTGCCCCCCCCCTTGGGATCCACGCAGGCCACCTGGCCCACGGCACAAAGGAACAGCAGGCCCAGGGCCAGACGACGCAACATGAATTCCCCCTTACTTGCTCCCGAAGAGCCCCTTCAATTGTGCGTTGAGGGTCTTCACTAGTTCCCCGTCCACCCCCGCCTCCACCGCGCTTCGGGAAATGGAGAGGGCCAGGTTCTTGACCGCCTCCGGCCCCTCCCCGGCCATGATCTGCTGGGTGGCCTTGGCGTTGAGCTTCATCACCATGTCGTGGTGGGCCTCCGGAAGGATGCCCTTGGAGGTCT
>CAYSXG010000450.1:0-3322 GCA_964434895.1 uncultured Solibacteraceae bacterium
CCCCGATGCTGCACCGGATGCGGGCGTGGGAGGCGCAGTGTATCCAGTTCACCACGTCGTCGGAGGCGGTGCCCCCCGGGAAGTAGATGCCGCTCCCGTCGTTGACCATGGCGTTCACGTTGGCCCGGGTGAGCTCGGTCCCGTCGGGCTTGATCAGCGTATTGGTGTAGATGTCGTTGCCGTTGGCGTCCTTGAAGCTGGTGCCGTGGGAGTCCTTGGCGAGGATGCGGGTGCCGCCGGCGGAGAGCGTGGTGGGGTTGGAACCGTCGTTGTCCGAGGCCGTGAAGCTGTTGTTCCCGTAGCCGTCGATGCTGACGCTCTGGATGTAGCGCCCTCCGGAGCCGCCGCCGAGGGTGATGAAGATCCCCACCTCCTTGCAGCCCGGGTTGGAGAAGGGGGGGATCTCGTCCGGCCAGTTGATGGGGTACATGGCCGCGAAGGCCACGCGGTTCATGGAGCCGGAGAAGTCCAGCACCGCCAAGATCTCAGGCTTGAGCTTGGAGCTGCTCGACCCCGTGGTGGTCTGGTAGAGGTTCAGGATGTCCGAAGGGGAGGTCTGGAGCTTCGGGTCCAGCTGGGCCCGCAGGGGCAGCAGCGCCATCGTCAACAGCAGGAGGGCGCGGCGAAGGGGATTCGGCACGGCGGTCATGATCTTCCTCCGGGGTTACTGGGTGACGGTCCGGGTCTTGGTGGAGATCCAGGCTTCCTTGTGGTGGACGAAGTCCACGGGGCCCTGGGTGAAGTGGGAGTTGACCCGGAGCGCCCAGAAATCGGGGTAGAGGTTTTCGGCCCCGCTGTTGGCGGGCACGGCGTTGTAGCTGACGTAGGGGGTGATCAGCTTGTTCATCCGCATGACCTGGGCGTCCCAGTACACCTTGGAGGCGCTGGTGTTCACCAGGTAGGTGTCCGTGCTGTTCGCGGCCACGGACTGCCACTTGCCCGAGTTCTCGGGATGCACCAGCAGGGTGTTCACCTGGGTCTGCAGGTCGTAGGCCGCCGTGGACCCCGTGGCGGCGTTCGTTTCGTCCAGCCAGTAGACCGCCCAGGAGAGGCCCGCGTCCGCGGTGTTCCGCACGGCCATGCCCTGGCGCACGGTGCCGGTGATGATGGCCTCCCGGAGGGTGTTGCGGGAGAGGCCCACCGCGGAAACGGTCAGGAGGATCAGCAGGAAGAGGGCCACCAGGATGGTGATCCCGCCCCGCTCGGGGGAGTCGAAGGTTCGGACCTTGGGCTTGAGCATGGATGCCTCGTGCAGGGGATCAACCGAGGGGAAGGCCGGAGTGGCGGGGCAGGACCACGAAGGACTGCACCTTGGTGCCGTACTTGGCCGTGGTGTTGGTAGTGCTGTACTCCGAGCGCTTCCGGGCGGTACGGGTGAGGATGTCCACCCGCACGAGCACCGGGATCTCCCGGAACCAATAGGGGTTGCTGGTGTCGGGGAAGGCGGAGCGCCCCTTGGTGGCCGTGGCGGCGAGACCGGTGTCCAGCACTTTGCGGAACTTTCCGGAGGCCGTGACGTCCCCCCAGGGGGTCGCGTCCCCGGAGGTGTTGGTGGTGCTGGAGGAGTAACCCAGCCCCGCCCAGGTGGCGCCCCGGTCCGTGGAAACGAAGGCCTTGAGGCCCACCACGTTCTCGGCGATCACCGTGCGGATGGCCGAGGGATCCGTGATGGGCAGGCCCATCCGGACCTGGTCCCGCACCAGGCAGGGGATCAGGTTGGTGGCCTTCTCGGGGTCCAGGGCCAGGCCCTGGATGCTGTACCGGACCTGCTGCTGCGGGTTCACCATGGTCACCAGGGCCCCGTCCAGATGGGTCCTTCCCATGGAGGTGATCTTCGAGGAGCCTCCGGCGGCGTTGTCCTGGCTGTCCTGACCGAAGAGCTTCGGGGTGGCGGCCCCGGAGATGGCGTTGCTGATCCGGGTGTTGATGGTCAGCGTGTTCCCGCTGGTGGTAAAGGAGTCCACGGACTTGGCCTCCCAGCTATCCCGGAAGATGGCCACCATCCCCTGCTTGATCTCGTCGCTGTAGGAGGGGTCGTCGAACTGGACGTTGAAGGTGGTGTTCGTGACGGCGGTGGTGGTGGCCACCACGGTCCCGCCGCCGCCGCTCCCCCCCCCGATCATGGCCGCGGTCCCCTGGATGGCGGTGCTGCCCGCGACCCCCGTGGTGACCAGGGTCCCGTCGTAGGGCAGGGCATCGTCGAAGTAGAGGTACAGCTCGTCCGCGGAGTCCACGGGCCAGTTCCAGCCGGCCACCGCCCCCTGGGAGTCCAGGTTGGCGTTGGCATAGCTCACGTTGGGCGTGACGTAGAAGCCTGGGGCCGCCGTCGTGAGGGCGGGATTGTCGAAGTAGTCCGTCATGTTCGTGAGCTGGAGGCCGTTGGAATTCAGGTCGTCGTAAAGGGTCTCCAGGGCCATGCGGTTCCGGCGGACGGTGGAAATGCCCTCCCCTTCCTTCACGAAGGCGGAAAGGGAGGCCCGAAAGACCGTGGACATGCCCGCCATGAGGATGCCCGTGAAGACCAAGGCCACCAGCAGTTCCACCAAGGAGAAGCCGGCCGAACGGCGCCGGCGGGGGCCACGAAGGAAGTCGCTCATAGGGTCACCATCCGGTTCAGGGTGATGGTTCGGGTGATGGTCTGGGAGGGATTCTGGGGATTGATGGAATCCTTCCAGGTGATGGTCACCGCGAACTGGTAGACCTTGCCGGTGTTGGACTGGGTCTGGGTATTGGTGGTGCTGGTGGTGAAGATGGTCACCTGGTCCAGGGGGTCAGTGGAGCTGGTGTTCACGGGGTTGCCGTAGGTGCTGTAGCTCCCGGTCACGGCGGCGTTGCCGAAGTAGGAGGAGAGGGCGGGAGGCGTGTCGGCGGGGGACATGGTGCGGAAGAGGCGCTGCTGGCGGGCCTCCACGTCGGCGGCGTCGAGGATGCTTTGGCCCACCTGGACGGCGGTGGTGAGCTGGCGGCTGCCGCCGCCGGTCCGGACGACCATGGCCTGGAGCATGGTCAGGCCCAGGAGGCCGACGGCCAGGATGAAGACCACCATCAGCATCTCGACCATGCTGAATCCGGCTTCGCCGGTGGGCCTGAATCCGGCTTCGCCGGTGGGCCTGAATCCGGCTTCGCCGGTGGGCTTGAGCCTCGCGTTCCCGCGGCTCCGGAGGGGGAGGAGGTCCGGGTTCATATGCGCCTCCAGACGTTGGCACCGCCGGATTTGAAATAGCGGAAGACGTTGGGCGAGCCGTTAGGCACCACCCGGACGCTGACGGGCCCGCTGGCCAGTGGTGTTCCGTGCTGGGTGGTCCCGACGAGCTCGACGTGA
>CAYSXG010000451.1:0-3320 GCA_964434895.1 uncultured Solibacteraceae bacterium
GCAGCACCAGGACATCCCCTTCGAGCAGGTGGTGGAGTTCGTGCGCCCCGAGCGCAGCCTCTCCCACAGTCCCATCTTCCAGGTGATGTTCATCTGGAACAACAACCCCGACGGCGAACTCCGGCTTCCTGGCCTCACGCCCGCCCCCCTCGGGGTGGCCCCCCACCTTTCCGCCCAATTCGACCTGGCTCTTACCCTCGAAGAGGCGGGCGACCAGATCCTAGGAGGGCTCAACTACGCGACCTCTCTCTTCGATGCGCCCACCATCGCGCGCTACCTGGGCCACTTCCGCTCCCTGCTCAAGGCCATGGTGGCGGACGAGGCCAGGCCCGTGAACCGCCTGCCGATCCTGTCGGCGTCGGAGCGGCGCCAGGTGGTGGAGGCGTGGAATGCGACGGAGGAGGCCTACGCGGAGCACCTCTGCATCCACGAGGTCTTCGAGGCCCAGGTACGCCGGACGCCGGACTCGGTGGCCCTGGTCCAGGACGACCGCGCCTGCACCTACGCCGAGCTCAACGCCCGCGCCAACCGCCTCGCCCGACACCTCCGCGCCCTCGGCGTCGGCCCCGACGCCCGTGTCGCCATCTGCGTCGAACGCGGCTTCGACATGGTCGTCGCCATGCTGGCCGTCTGGAAGGCCGGCGGCGCCTACCTCCCCCTCGACCCCGCCTATCCCGACGACCGCCTTCGCTACATGCTCTCCGACAGCGTCCCCGTGGTCCTCCTCACCCAGGCCCATCTCCGGGACCGCTTCGCCGACCTCCACGTCCCCCTGGTGGACCTCGCGGACGAACCCGCCCAGCCGGAGACCGACCTCGATCTCTCGGGCCTCACCCCCCGCCACCTCGCCTACCTTATCTACACCTCCGGTTCCACCGGCACCCCCAAGGGCGTCCTCCTCGAGCACCGCGGCCTCTGCAACCTCGTCGTCGTACAGGCCCAGCGCCTGGAGGCCCGCCCCCAGAGCCGCGTCCTCCAATTCGCCTCCTTCAGCTTCGACGGCTGCGTCTTCGAAGTCGTCATGGCCCTCTGCGCCGGCGCCTCCCTCGTCCTCCCGCCCCCGGGCTCCCTCCCCGTCGGCGAGACCCTCATCGACCTCGTCGACCGCCACGGCATCACCCACGCCATCCTCCCCCCCGCCGTCCTGGCCGCCCTTCCCGAATCCACCCACCTCGATCCCATCCGCGTCCTCGTGGCCTCCGGGGACGTCCTTCCCGCCCCCCTCGC
This sequence comes from uncultured Solibacteraceae bacterium, assembly GCA_964434895.1. Lineage (GTDB taxonomy): Bacteria > Acidobacteriota > Holophagae > Holophagales > Holophagaceae > CAYSXG01. The sequence continues at coordinate 1,228 of CAYSXG010000451.1, forward strand.
CCAGCGTTGGATGCGCGGACGCCGCCTCATCAACGGCTACGGACCCACCGAAATGACCGTCTGCGCCACCCTCAACGACTGCCGTCCCGACCGCCCCGGCGTCCCCCCCATCGGCGGGCCCGTGGCCAATACCCGGATCTACCTCCTGGATGCCCAGGGCCAGCCCGTGCCCGTGGGCGTGGCCGGCGAACTCCACATCGGCGGCGTGGGCGTGGCCCGGGGCTACCTCAACCGCCCCGAACTCACCGCCGAGCGCTTCGTCCAGGACCCCTTCGGGACGGACCCCCAGGCCCGGCTCTACCGCACCGGGGACCTCGGGAAATGGCTGCCGGACGGGACCCTCGAGTTCCTCGGCCGCAACGATTTCCAGGTCAAGCTCCGGGGCTTCCGCATCGAGCTCGGCGAAATCGAAGCCCGCCTCGCCACCCGCCCCGGCCTTCGGGAGGTCGCGGTCCTCGTGCGCGAGGACCAGCCCGGGGACAAGCGCCTCGTGGCCTACTACACCGCCGAAGGCCAGGAACCCATCCCCGCGGACCTCCTGCGGGCCCACCTGGCCGGCCAGCTGCCCGACTACATGGTGCCCGCGGCCTACGTGCGCCTGGAGGCCCTGCCCCTCACCCCCAACGGCAAGCTGGACCGCCGGGCCCTGCCCGCCCCCGAAGGGGAGGCCTTCGCCTCCCGGGCCTTCGAGGCCCCGGAAGGCGAGGTCGAAACCAAGCTCGCGGCCCTCTGGTCCGAGGTGCTCGGCGTGGAGCGGGTGAGCCGGAACGACAACTTCTTCGAGCTGGGCGGCCACTCCCTCCTCACGGTCACCCTCATCGAGCGCATGAGGCGGGAGGGGCTCCACGCCGACGTCCGGGCCCTCTTCACCACGCCGACCCTGGCGGGCCTCGCCGCGGCCCTGGACGCCCAAGCCACGACCGTCGAGGTCCCCGCCAACCGCATCCCCGAGGGCTGCGAGGCCCTCAGCCCCGACATGCTCCCCCTCGTCGATCTCTCCGAGGCCGACCTCGAGCGCATCGTCCGCTCCGTCCCCGGCGGCGCCCCCAACGTCCAGGACGTCTATCCCCTCGCCCCCCTCCAGGAGGGCATCCTCTTCCACCACATGATGGCCGCCCAGGGCGACGCCTACCTCACCCCGGCCCTGTTCACCTTCTCCACCCGCGAGCGGGTGCAGGGCTTCCTCGAGGCCCTGCAGGCGGTCCTGGACCGCCACGACGTGCTGCGCACCGCCGTCCTGTGGGAGGGCCTGCCCGAACCGGTCCAGGTGGTCTGGCGCGAGGCCGCCCTGCCCGTGGAAGAGGTCGCCCTCGACCCCGCCTCCGGCGAGGCCTCGAAGCAGCTTTGGGACCTCTTCGACCCGAGCCACTACCGCATCGACGTGCGCCGGGCCCCCATGCTGAAGGTCTGCATCGCCCACGACGCGGCCAAGGACCGCTGGCTGCTCCTGATGCTCCTTCACCACCTGGCCGGGGACCACACGACCCTGGAGGTGATGCAGGAGGAGGTCCAGGCCTGCCTGCTGGGCCGCGCCCACCAGCTGCCCGACCCCATTCCCTTCCGGAACTTCGTGGCCCAGGCCCGTCTCGGCCTGAGCCCCCAAGAACACGAGGCCTTCTTCCGCGGCCTCCTCGGGGACGTGGACGAACCCACCGCCCCCTACGGGCTGACGGACGTGCTCGGCACGGGCGGGGGCCTCCGGGAGGCCCACCTGGAGGTAGACGCGAGCCTAGCCGAGCGGCTGCGGACCCGGGCCCGAAAGCTCGGCCTGAGCGCCGCCAGCCTCTGCCACCTCGCCTGGGCCCAGGTCCTGGCCAAGGTCTCGGGCCGCGAGGACGTGGTCTTCGGCACCGTCCTCTTCGGTCGCATGCAGGGGGGCGAAGGCTCCTCCCGGGCCATGGGCCTCTTCATCAACACCCTGCCCATGCGGATCCGCGTCGACGAAGGCAGCGTGGAGGCCAGCGTCCGACGCACCCACCGGCTCCTGGCGGACCTCCTGCGCCACGAGCATGCCCCCCTGGCCCTCGCCCAGCGCTGCAGCGCCGTCCCCGCCCCCGCCCCCCTCTTCTCCTCCCTCCTGAACTATCGCCACA
>CAYSXG010000452.1:0-3318 GCA_964434895.1 uncultured Solibacteraceae bacterium
CCAGTGGAGGTCCCCCATATCAGCTCAGGGCCGCTTCGAGGCGCATGGCCAGCCGGTCCAGGTGGCCGGCCAGGGCGTCCAGGGGGGCCGCCACCTCCTTGTTGCCCCGTTCGTGGCGGATCCAGCGCTTGAGGAGGAGGAGGGCCTGATTGTCGCGCACCCCCAGGCGCTTGGTGGTCTGGATGAGCTTGTGGGCCACCCGGGTGCGGTCCGCCAGGTCCCGGGGGGCCACCTGCAGCTGCCGGGCCAGGCGGGCGCTATCCACCGCCAGGCCCAGGTCATGGCGGATGAGGGGGACCCGCGCATTGATGCGGAGCAGGAAGAGCTCGAGGAATTTCAGGAGGTCGCTGACGAGCTCGGTACCCTCGCCGCGGGCCTGGAAGATGTCCGAGGGCAGGTCGAGGACCCGCCCCAGGGGGAGGGTCAGGCGTGCGAAATCCCCACGGTCCTGGGTGCGGATCAGGAGGAATTCCGGGCTTCGCCGGAAGCCCGCCACCTGGGCCTGGGCCTGGGCGAGGGCCAGGGCCAGCCGGGCCCAGTCCTGGAGTTCCAGGTGCACCCGGAGCTGGTTGGTGACCGGGGCCAGATGCTCCCAGAGGCGATGGAGGCGCTGGCGGAGCCGATCCCCTTCCTCCGTCAGGGAGGGGGAGTCCGGGAAGAGCTTCTGGCGCAGCTCCGGGGAAAAGAGGCCGGCCAGGTCCCCCATGAGCTGCCGCTGATGGTTGATGAGCAGGGCCCGGAGGTTGTCCAGGGTGTTGGCCAGCTGGTCCGCGTCCCCGGTGGCCAGGGCCTGCTGGAGGAGCCCTTTTACCGTGGATTGGTCCTGGAGGAGGGCCAGGACCGCCTGCCTCAGGAAGGCCCCCAGAAGCAGGGCGTCCTCGTTGGCGGGTGGTAAACTGCTGGCCGCTTTTGGGTTGTATACCCCTTCGGCCAGGCGGCCCAGCTCCGCCTCGATGACGAGGAAGGCGGGCACCGTCGCATAGCGGTCCCCGGGGGAGGCCCCCGCGGCGGGGGGCATGGCGTCCACCAGGCTAAGGAGGGCCAGGTGGCTGGCCAGGGCACGCGCCACGATGAGGAAGGCCGCGGGATGGGAGAGCTTGAGCTCCTTCAGCAGTTTTCGGACGTCGCCCGGGAGGGCCTGGCGCAGGACCTCCTCCTCCAGCCGGGGCATGGACCACCCCAGGTGATTCCAGAGCCAGCGCAGGCTCCCCCGCATCTGTTCCACGGAGGGCCAGTGGATGCCCCGATCCAGGGGGCGGAGGAGGCTGTGGCGGAGGTTGGAGATGACGTGCTCCACCAGGAGCAGGGGCTCGATGCGGGCCCGGATCTCGGAGGGGACGGCGGACTCCAGGAGATCCCGGAGGCGGTGGAGGGCCTCCAGGGGGCGGTCCCTTCCGTCCTGAACCGCCCGGTTGAGGTGCTTCATCTGGGCGTTCAGGCGGCCCACCAGGTCCCGCTCCGCCTCCCCGCGGCTCGAAAGCTCCGAAAGGATGTCGCGGAGCTCCTCCTTCCGGTCTTGGAGGAAGCCGTTCCAGTGGAGGCGGAGGAAGGTCGAGTCCTCGCCCTGGGGGTCCGAGGCCAGGGCCCTCAGGGCGACGATGAGTTCCAGGAGGTGGACCACCCAGGCGGGGTCCCGGTTCTCCTGGAGGCTCTCCCGGCGGGCCGAGAGGGCCAGGTCCGCCATGCGTGCGAGGCTGTGCTGAAGGACCAGGCCCATGGCGGCCCGGGCCTCCCCGAGCCGCCGCTCCGAGAAATGGTGCAGGAAGGCGATGAAGAGACCCAGTTCCCGCTGGAGCTTGGCCTGAAGCGGGGAGCCCGGCGGCGCGGCGCCGGAGGCGCCGCCCACCAGGGGCTCCAGGGCCCCCTCGGCGGCGCGGAAGATCTCTTCCAGAAGACCGAGATCCTGCTTGGACAGCCCCTTTTCGCGGATCAACTCCCGGGCCCGATCGAGCCGCGGCGCGGAGGATTCCTGGGGGGTCATGCCCCCAAGCATAGCCACGGGGGCGCTCCCGTGGAACGAGGGGCGAGCGGGCCGGTCCGTGGGGGGAATTCCCGGATTGGGAGTATTCTTGCGCCACCCCCCTTACAAGGGTCACACTGCTACCACTTCCCTGAACTCCTCCGGAGGCATCCGTTGGCCAGCAAACTCGGCGAAATGCTCGTCAAGTCCCAGCTCATCACCCAGGATCAGCTGGACGAGGCCATGAAGGTCCAACGCCGGGAGGGGGGGAAGCTGGGCGGGATCGTCGTGAGGTTGGGCTACTGCGCGGACCAGGACATCGTCAGCTTCCTCGGGATGCAGTACGGGGTTCCTGCGGCGGACCTCGACCAGTGGCCCGCCATCGAGCCCACCGTGGTGGCCCTGGTCCCCGGGGAGCTGGCCATGAAGCACAAGGTCCTGCCCTTGCAGCGTTCGGGCAACGTCCTGACCCTGGCCATGTCGGACCCCACGGACATCTTCGCCATGGATGACGTCCGCTTCCATACGGGCTTCAACGTCGACCCCGTCGTCTCCTCCGAATTCGGCATCATGCGGGCCATCGAAAGGTACTACGGCGGCTCCAGCGGACTGAGGCTGCGGGACGACAGCTCCATGTCCTCCCGCAGCGGGGCGGCGGGGCGCTCCGAGACGACGGAGCCCGCGCCCTCCCCTTTCAACTTCGACGAAGCCGCCGAATCGGCCCTGGACCTCAAGGCCTTCGAAGAGGAGATGGAGGGCTCCCAGACCGAATACGAGGTGCCGGACGACGAGGAGAACGTCAACATCGACGCCCTCACCCGGGCCAGCGACGACGCGCCCGTGGTGCGCCTGGTGAACGCCGTCCTCATCGACGCCATCCGCAAGGGGGCCTCGGATATCCACATCGAGCCCTACGAAAAGCACTACAGGATCCGCTTCCGCATCGACGGCCTGCTGGCGGAGGTGATGCGTCCGAACCTGAAGCTGAAGGATCCCCTCACCTCCCGCATCAAGATCCTCAGCAAGCTCAACATCGCGGAAAAGCGCCTGCCCCAGGACGGACGCATCAAGCTGCGGGTCAACCTCTCGGGCCGGCAAAAGGTCATCGACTACCGCGTCTCCATCCTGCCCTGCCTCTTCGGCGAGAAGATCGTGCTCCGGCTGCTGGACAGCGACAAGCTGATGCTGGACCTCACCAAGCTGGGCTTCGAGCCCGAGAGCCTGGAGAAATGGGACCGCCAGATCAGCAAGCCCTACGGCATGGTGCTGGTGACGGGGCCCACGGGGTCGGGCAAGACCAACACCCTCTACTCCTCCATCGCCAAGCTGAACACGCCGGACGTGAACATCATGACGGC
>CAYSXG010000453.1:0-3303 GCA_964434895.1 uncultured Solibacteraceae bacterium
CCACCGTCGGCGAGCCCGAGAGGTCCAGCCGCAGCGCCAGCGTGTTCACGAAGAACCCGATGAGGTCCTCGATCTCCGCCCGGCCCCGGTTGGCCACCGGCGTCCCCACCACCAGGTCCTCCTGGCCCGACAGCCGCCCCAGCAGGATCCCCCACGCCGTCAGCAGCGTCATGAACAGCGTCGTCCCGTGGCGCTGGCTCAGGGCCCTGAGCCGGCCCGTCAGCTCCGCGTCCAGTCCCCACTCCACGAAGGCCCCGGCGTGGTCCTGCTGGGCCGGACGCCCATGGTCCATGGGCAGGTCCAGGAGCTCGGGGATCCCTGCCAGCTCGCCCTTCCAGAAGTCCGCCTGCCGCTGGAGGGCCTCCCCGGTCATCCAGGCCCGCTGCCAGGCCGCGTAGTCCTTGTACTGCACCTTCAGCGGCGGCAGGGGGTCCCCCTCTCCCCGCCGGAAGGCCCCGTACAACGCGTTCAGCTCCCGGAACAGGACCCCCATGGACCAGCCATCGGAAACGATGTGGTGGAGGGTGATGAGCAGCGCGTGCTCCTCCTCGCCCACCCGCAGGAGCCGGCCGCGGATCAGGGGACCCCCCTCGAGATCGAAGGGGGCCCTCGCCTCCTCGGCCACCTGGCGCTCCAGCTCGCCTTCCACGTCCGAACAGGCCCGCAGGTCCTCCTCGATCAGCGCGAAGCGGCTGGCCTCCGCCGGCGCGATGTGCTGCACCGCCTCGCCGTCGACCTCCCCGAAGGTGGTCCGCAGCGCCTTGTGCCGGGCCACGATCCGGTCCAGGGCCCGGCGCAGGGCCCCGGCGTCCAGATCCCCCCGCAGCCTCAGGGCTCCGGGGACGTGGTAGGCCTCGCCGGTCCCTTCCAGCTGCGTCAGGAACCACAGCCGCTGCTGCGCGAAGGACAGGGGCAGGGGCCCGGTCCCGGCCACGGGCAGGATGGACGGCAGGACCACCCGCGCCCCGCCTTCCAGCCCCCGGGCGAAGTCCGCGAGGCCCGGCCGCGCAAAGAGGTCCCCCAAGGGAATCTCCATGTCCAGGGCCTGGCGCAGGCGCGAAACCACCTTCACCGCCAGCAGGGAATGGCCCCCCAGGTCGAAGAAATTGTCCTGGCGCCCCACCCGGTCCACCTTCAGCACCTCGGCCCAAATCGCCGCCAGCGCCTCCTCGACCTCCCCCACGGGGGCCTCGTAGGCCCGCACCGCGAAGGCCTCCCCCTCCGGGGCCGGCAGGGCCCGGCGGTCCACCTTCCCGTTGGGCGTCAGGGGCCACGCCTCCACCCCCACGTAGGCCGCCGGCACCATGTACTCCGGCAGGCCCTCCGACAGGTGCGCCCTCAGCGCCTCGGCGCTCGCCGCGCCTTCCTCCGTCGCCGTGACGTAGGCCACCAGACGCTTCTCTCCCTCCCCGTCCTCCCGCGCCAGCACCACCGCTTCCCGCACCCCCGGGTGCTCCAGCAGCCGCGCCTCGATCTCCCCCAGCTCGATGCGGAAGCCCCGCACCTTCACCTGGAAATCGTTCCGACCCAGGAACTCCACATTCCCGTCCGGCAGCCACCGACCCAGGTCCCCCGTCCGGTACATCCTCGCCCCGACCCCCGCGAAGGGGTCCGCCACGAATCGCTCCGCGCTCAGCTCGGGCCGGTTCAGGTAGCCCCTCGCCACCCCCGCACCGCCCACGTGGATCTCGCCCCTCACCCCGATCGGCACCGGCTCACCCTGCCCATCCAGCAGGTACACCTTCGCGTTCGCGATGGGACGCCCGATGGGGAGCACCTCCCCCTCGCCCTCCAGCCGCACCGACGTCGCCACCACCGTCGTCTCCGTCGGGCCGTAGTTGTTCACCACTCCGAAGGACGATCCCTCCCGCGGCAGGTGCCTCAGACGGTCCCCTCCCACCAGCAGCGTCCCCAGGGACCGGTTCCCCAGCCCCCCCGTGAACACGCACTCCGCCATCGGCGTCGGCAGAAAACTCACGTCCAGCCTCTCCGCCTCCCACCACCCCAGCAGCGCCTCCGGGTTCGACGCCGCCTCCGACGGAGGCAGCACCAGGGTCCCCCCCGAGCACAGCGGCGGCCAGGTCTCCCACACCGCCGCGTCGAAACCCACCCCCGCCACGCTCGAGGAACGCCGTCCCTCGCCCAGGCCGAAGGCCTCGCAGTGCCAGTGCACCAGGTTCACCACGTTCCGATGCGCCACCATCACGCCCTTGGGCGCCCCCGTGGAACCCGACGTGTAGATCACGTAGGCCAGGTGCTCGGGCCCCAGCCCCATCGCCCCGCGCTCCGGGTTCGTGGCCGGACGATCCGCCCACACCCCCGCCTCCGATCCCAGGTCCAGGATGGGCAGGCTTCCGCCCAGTCCCTCGAAATTCACCGCCAGCTCCCCCTGGGTCAGCAGGGCCACCGGACCGGCGTCCTCCACCATGTACTTCAAACGCTCGGCCGGGTAGGCCGGATCCAGGGGCACGTAGGCCCCTCCGGCCTTCAGCACCGCCAGCAGCCCCACCACCAGCTCCAAGCCCCGCTCCGCGCAAATGGCCACCCGCGCGTCGGGACCCACACCGAGCCCCCTCAGGTGGTGCGCCAGGCCATTGGCCCGCGCGTTCAGCTCGCCGTAGCTCAGCTCCCGTTCGCCCTGGACCAGCGCCACGGCCTCCGGCCTCCGAGCCGCCTGGTCTTCCACCAGGTCCTGGAGGCACAGGTCCTTCGGGTAGGCCGCCTCCGTCGCGTTCCATTCCACCAGCACCCGCTGCCGCTCCGACTCCGTCATCAGCGCCAGGCGCTCCACCCGCCGGGTGTCGTCCGCCACCATCCCTTCCAGCACCTGCCTCAGGTACCCCAGGTACCGCTCGATGGTCTCCCGCTCGAACAGCGACGTCGCGTACTCGATCCCTCCGAAGATGCCCTCCGCCCCCTCCCCGAGGGCCAGGGTCAGGTCGAACTTCGAAGTCCGATGGGGGGCCCCGCCCAGGGGCGACAGCTCCAGCCCCGGCCAATCGAGGCCGCCTTCAGCGGCCGTCTCCCAGGCGAACATCACCTGGAACACCGGGCTGTGGGCCAGGCTGCGCACGGGCCGCGCGATCTCCACCACCTGCTCGAAGGGGATGTCCTGGTGGTGCTGGGCCGCCAGGGCCCGGGCCTTCACCCGGTTCAGCAGCTCTCCCACCGTCGGCGAGCCCGAGAGGTCCAGCCGCAGCGCCAGCGTGTTCACGAAGAACCCGATGAGGTCCTCGATCTCCGCCCGGCCCCGGTTGGCCACCGGCGTCCCCACCACCAGGTCCTCCTGGCCCGACAGCCGCC
>CAYSXG010000454.1:0-3295 GCA_964434895.1 uncultured Solibacteraceae bacterium
ACGATGGCGGAGATCTCCACGGCGCGATGAGCGCGACCGGATCGAGGCGAAGGCGCTGCGACCGATTCGACGGGCTTCATCCTAGACCACCCTACGATACGAAGGACGGATCGGATTTCGCAAACCCCCGCGGAGGAGCGAAATCAGGCCGGGACGCCGGCGGCGGTGAGGAACATCACCCCGAAGCGAGCGGGGTCGAGGGCGAAGAAGCGGCAGACGTCGTCGTCGAAGAACGTGAGCCCGGTGGCGCCGAGGCGCGCCGCATAGGCCGCGAGATAGATCCGACCGCCGCCGATCCCGCCGTCCAACGCGGCGGCACGATAGCCGCCCGTGCCGAGCGCGGCGAGGGGGCGGTGGAGAACGGCCACGGGGGCGTTTCCCGCCGGCCCGTCCAGGCGGAGCCCGAGGGTGACGAAGCCCTCCCCGGCCATGGTCTGGGTGGAGAGGGAGCGGGGGGCCTCCAGCTCCAGGGGGCCCAGGGCCGCCGGGACGGGCAGGGTGCTGGCCAGGGGCTGCCAGGCGCCGCCGGCCTTGACGACGAAGGAGACCTCCAGGCCCGTCAAGGAGCGCAGGTTCTGGGCGAAGGCCTCGTCGATGGGGGCCCCCACCCCGAGCCAGGCGACGGCCACCGGGGCCAGCACCGGCACGACGACCAGCTGGTAGAGCCTGCCGTCCAGCACCCCCATGGCCGTGGCCTGGCCCTCCCGGGCGGCGGGCTCCACGAGGCCCTGGAAGGGGAAGGGCTGGCCGGCCCGGCCGTGGCCGAGGGTGTCGGCGATGACCCGGTCGTCCAGGCCCGAAAGGATCATGAGGGGGGCGTGGATGCGCGTGCCGTGGTTGGCGAGGGCCGAGCGGATGGTGGACTGGTCCCCGGTGGCGACGGCCTGGCGGAAGGCGTAGTCCGAGGCGAGCACCTTGGCGGCCTGGGCGAGCTGGCGGCCGTTGGTGTCGCAGACGTGGCGGAAGATGCGCTCCCCCGTCAGGACCCCCTGTTCGATGTCCTCCCGGGTGCTGCGGGTGAGGATGCGGTCCAGGGAGGACAGGCTCGCCGCCTGGGCCAGCACGAGCAGCAGCGCGAAGGCCAGCACGATCCGGGTGTGGAGCTTGCGGAACCTGGGGATTTCCATCCCCCGATGTATCGACAGGGGGAAGGGACCCGTGAAAATCTGCCGGGCGGGTTTCGGACCGGATCTAGCCCGCCTCCGTGATGTCGCAGTCGCCGCAGCGCTGGAAGAACTGGCCCCGCTTCGTGCTCGGGATGATCCGCATGGGGCGGGAGCAGGCGGGGCAGGGGCGGCCGGTGGGGCGGGGGGCCGGGGCCTCCCGCAGGCCCTCCACCACCTGGCCCACGAAGTTCCGGATATCGCCCATGAAGGCCTCCCGGGCCTCCTCGCCGCGCCGCATGCGCTCCAGGCGGGCCTCCCACTGGCCCGTCAGCTCCGGGGAGGCGAGGGCCCCGCAGCCCTCGGGCCCCGTCCCCGCCCCGAGGCCTTGGATGAGCTGGATGCCCTTGTCCGTGGGGACCAGGACGTTGCGCCGCCGCTCGAGGTAGCCCCGCTTGAGGAGGGTCTCGATGATGCTGGCCCGGGTGGCCGGCGTGCCCAGGCCGCGGTCCTTCATGGCCCCCCGCAGGGTCTCGTCGTCCAGCTCCCGGCCGGCCCCCTGCATGGCCGCGAGCAGGTCCGCCTCCGCCATGCGCTTGGGGGGCGTGGTGCGGCCCTCCTTGGGGGCGAGGTCCCGGAGCTCCACGGCTTCGCCCTTCTTCGCCGGGGGCAGGCCGCCCTCGGCCTCTTCCTCCTCCTCGGCCCCCTCCGATTCCGGAGCCCGGTCGGCCCTGCGTTTGCGATGGGGAGGGTCCACGGCGGAAAAACCCTCCTCCTTCACCACGGCCCCCGTGGTCTTGAAGGTCTCCCCCTCCACCTCCGTGATGATCGTGGTGCGCACCTCCACCCGTTCCGGGAAGAAGGCGGCGAGGAAGCGGCGGGCCACCAGCTCGTAGAGGCGCAGGGCGTCGCCGACCAGGCCCCGCGCGGGCTTTTCCGTGGGCACGAGGGCGCTGTGGTCCTCCACCTCGGCGTCGTTGACGAAGCGCTTGTCCAGCTTCACGGGCCACCGCTTCCGGAGCTCTTCGAGGAAGGGGCCCAGCTCTTCCAGCTGGCCCTGGGCCAGGGCGCGGATCCAGGCCGGCGCCTTGGCGGCGTCGGCCTGCGTGAGATGGCGGCTGCTGGTGCGGGGGTAGCTGAGGAGCTGGCGCTCGTAGAGTTCCTGGGCCACCTCCAGGGTGTGCTCGGCGGTGAAGCCGAAGCGCTTGTTGGCCTCCTTCTGCAGGGTGGTGAGATCGTAGAGGAGCTCGGGCCTCTTCTTTTCCGTCCGGCCCCCGGCGCTTCGGATCTTCGCGGGGCGGCCCTCCAGGCGCTGGGCCAGGGTCCGGGCCTCGGCCTCGGTCCCGAAGCGCTCCGTGCTCTGCCCGCCGGACTCCTTGAACCACGTGCCCGGGTAGGGGCCCCGGGGGTGGTCGAAGCGGGCCCGCAGCGTCCAGAAAGGCTGGGGCTTGAAATCGCGGATCTCCAGCTCCCGGCGCACCAGCAGGGCCAGGGTGGGGGTCTGCACCCGCCCCACGCTCCAGACGCTCGTCGAGGCCCCCGTCGTGGCGTCGGCGACGGGGGGGCCGCTCCGGGGCTGGAAGGAGCGCATCCGGAGGGTGGCGGCGCGGGTCCCGTTGATGCCCACCAGCCAGTCCGCCTCCTGCCGGGAGCGCGCGGCCTCCCGCAGGCCCGCGTAGGCCTCCCCGGGCCTCAGGGCCCCGTAGGCCTCCCGGATGGCCTCGGGGGTGAGGCTGGAGGTCCAGAAGCGCCACACGGGCTGGCGGCTCCCGGACAGGCGGTAGACCAGGTCGAAGATCAGCTCCCCCTCCCGGCCGGCGTCGGTGGCGTTGACGATCTCCGTCACGTCCTCCCGGTTCATCAGGCGGGCCACCACGTCGAACTGCTCCCGGGTCTGGGCGATGGGCGCGTAGAGGAAGGGCTCCGGGAAGATGGGCAGGCGGTCCCATCGCCAGGCGCGCAGGCCCGCGTCGTAGCCCTCCGGGGGCAGGGCCTCCACGAGGTGGCCCACGCACCAGGTGACGATGAGGCCCTCCCCCTCGATGAGGCTCCGGCCCCGGCCGGCCAGGCCCAGGGCCTCGGCCAGGGCGCGGCCCATGCTGGGTTTTTCGGCGACGACGAGGCGCAGGGCTCCCCCGGGGTGGAGCCTCCATTGTAGGGAAGGGCGGGGAAGGCGGCGCTTTCCCCGGGCC
>CAYSXG010000455.1:0-3291 GCA_964434895.1 uncultured Solibacteraceae bacterium
CCAGGGCGGCGGGGGGGCCGGCCTGGGAGGAGCCGTCTTCCTGCGCCGGGGGCAGATCAGCCGCCTGATGGCCTGCAAGTTCCTTCGCAACGAGGCCCGGCCGGGCTCGGGGGCCCCCCAGCCCCCGGACCAGAACACCGCCAAGGGCAAGGGCGGGGCCATCTACATCTACGCCAAGCCCTACCCCTACGCCGTGAACGGCCAGGGGCCCAGCAAGGGCACCTGCGGGCTTACGGGCACCGAGGACCTGATCTATCCCCTGGCGGTCCTGCAGGCCCAGCACTACGAAGGCAACGTGGCCACGGATTCCTCCCTCGGCGTGCCGGACGACAACCTCAACTACTACCGGGCCAGCTGCTCCCAGGCCCCCCAGGTCATCCTGAACCGGGAACCGCGGAAGCTGCCGAGTTTCGGAGGGCAATGACCCGAAGGGGCCCCTACTGCAGGGACAGGGTCCCGACGGCCACCGTGATGGGGACCATCCGGCTCGTCTCGATGGTGCTGATGTCCTCGGGGACGATCTGGGCCTTCATCACGTCGAAGGGGACGGGGTCCCCCGGGTGGCCCCCGCCCCCCCGGAAATCGACGTTGAAGCTGAGGAGGGTCCCGTCCAGGGCCTTGGCGCTGGAGGAACGGCGCTTCTGGAAGGAGCCGAGCATCAGGTTGTCCCCTTTGACGCCTCCGGCCAGGAGCTTGGGCTCCGTGGCGCTGTTGGCGAGGGTGAAGACCCCGCCGTCCTTGATGTAGGAGCCGTCGGCGAACTTGCCGAAGGCGACCAGGGTCTGGGGGCTGCGGACCGTGATCCCCACGCCGCGCCCCTTGAGGCCCGCGGGGCCCACCAGCTTGAGCAGGAGGCGGGCGGGGGTGGAGGCGGGGTCCTTCACCAGGCGCCATCCGCCGCCGGCGGGATCGACGTAGCTCAGGCCGGTGGCGGGGGGCAGCCCGTGGCTGCCGCTGCCGCCCCCGCAGCCCGCGAGGGCGGCGAGGGCGAGGAGGGAATAAAGGCGCTTCATGGGATACCTCATCGACCGAAGGCGTTGCGGAAGGCCTGGACGAAGACGGCCACGTCGTTGTCGTTGACGACGCCGTTGCCGGTCAGGTCCGCCCCGGGAAGGATGGGCTGGGACAGGCCGTAGGACAGGGCGAGGGCGCCCATGTCGCAGGCGTCCATCTCCGTGTCGTCGTCGGCGTCGAGGTTCGCCACGTAGACGATGCCCACCGCGTACTGGAGGGGGGACTGGAGGCTGGTGGCCATGACGGGGTAGGTGGTGCCGCCCCCCCGGATGGGGGCCGTGAAGAGGCCATCGGCCGTGATCCTCCCGCCGGAAGGGTAGAAGATGGACAGGCCGCCCAGGGACCAGGCGAGGCCGGGGTTGGCGGCGTTGGCCGCCGTGGCCTCCATCTGGGCGTCCAGGCCCGCTCCCACCACCTTGATGCGGTCCCCCAGGAAGGCGGGGTTGCCGGGGTTGAGGCCCAAGCTCACGCGCACCGGGGCGGGGGCCCCGGCGGCGGGCCCGACGTTCACGGCGGCGTAGGCGTTCTGCACGGCCTGGTACTCCGCGGACCCCTCCCCGTGGAGGTCCTTGGCGGCCTTCAGCACCGCCACCCGCATGGCGTCGTAGGTGGACGTGGGGTCGGCCACGTAGCGGGTGAGGGCGCGGTACCAGATCTTGGAAGCCTTGGTGTTGCCGATGCCCGCCATGCCGCCGGGCAGGTAGGGGGACTTCTTGTCCGCGCTGTTCCCGGTGCCCACCGACAGGAAGTAGAAGAAGCGGTTCCCCGGGCCGGAGCTGTAGTGCACGTCGTCGATGCCCACGCCCTCGAACCAGTGGTCGTAGCTGAGGCCGTCCTGGCTGGGCTGGATCATGCTGCGCAGGAAGGGGGAGGTGATCTGCTCCCCGAGGGTCCAGTTGCCGCCGGAATCCGGGACCGCGGCGCCGGAGCCGCCCCCCCGGCCGTAGAACTCCACCATCGTGCCGTTGATATCGGAATTGGACTCGTTCAGGCCCCCGGACTCGTCGGCGTAGACCAGGCCGGCGGTGGCCGCCATGACCCCGTGGCTCATCTCGTGGCCGGCGATGTCGAGGCAGGTGAGGCTGGTGCTGGTGGTGCCGTCCCCGTAGGACATGACGAAGACGTCGTTGTTCCAGGAGGCGTTGTCCCAGCGGTCGCCGAAGTCGTCGAGGACGTGGACGAAGCTCACCGCCGAAGTCCCGAAATCGTCGATGCCGTTGCGGCCGTGGAGGTTCTTGTAGTAGTCCCAGGTGACCTGGAGGCCGTAGTGGGCGTCCGCCGCCGCGGTTTGGCCGTTGGGGCTGTCGGGCACCCCGGGGTTCTCGAAGTTCCGGCCGTCCCCCCAGGCGTCGTCCGCGTCGAGGAAGGGCGTCGGGTTCCCCTCCTCGTCGAAGAAGAGGGTCTGGCTCCCGATGCCCCCCAGGGCCGGGAGATCGCCGGCCAGGGGGTGCTCGGAGGTGGCCCGGGTCCGGTCGCGCAGCTCGTAGGAGCCGCCGTTCAGGCGGTTGGTGTTGAGGCTCACCGTGCCGCTGTACTGGCTCTTGCCGGAGCCGACGGCGGGGGTTTCGGCGTACTCGAGGCCGTCCCACCTCTTCAGCAGGGCGCCGGTCCGGGCGTCCAGGATGCAGTGGAAGGCCCGCAGTCCTTGCCGGGGGACCAGGACCTGGCTGGCCACGTGGTAGGCCAGGACGTAGGGGGCCGCCGGGGCCTCGTTGGGCACCGAGTAGTCCTCGTCCAGCCTCAGGGTCCCCTCCCGTTGGTCCCGTCGGAACTTGAGGCCGTCGGCGGCCTCCCGGGGGAGGATCACCAGCTCGGTTCGGGGAGGCCTCAGGAAGCGCCCCTGGACCGGCAGGGCCTCCCGGGCCAGCTCCAGGGCCTCGGCGGCCGGGAGCTCCGGCACGACCCCCACGTCGACCCCGCGCTTGAGGCTCTCCTCCACGGGCAGAAGGCCACCTTCCGGACCCAGGTGGGCCAGGGCCCTCCCCCCCCACACCTTCAGGCCCAGGTGGGTCTGCTGGAAGCGCCCGTGGGTGACGCCGAACTGGTCCGTGTCCTGGGACAGGAGCTGGAAGCCGGAGCCGAAGGGCAGGCCCCATTCCGGACCGCGGGAGACCAGGTGATCGTGCAGGGTCTGCACTCGCCGGGGGGCGTCGGATTTGAGCCGGCCGAGGGTCGCCGCCGGCAGGGGCCTCAGCCCCTCGGAGGCCCGGCCCGCTCCGGCCACCAGGAGCAGGGTCAACGAGGCCCTGAGCAGGGGAGGGACGTGCGCCATGGATG
>CAYSXG010000456.1:0-3275 GCA_964434895.1 uncultured Solibacteraceae bacterium
CGAGCGTCCCCACACGCCGCGGGGGCGCCCCCGGGACCCCAAGCGGGGTGCCTGGAACGGCCACCGTCTCGGGGTGGAGGGGGCCCGGGCCTCCGGGGCGGACCAGGCCTTCGATTTCCCCCGGGCCGAGGAGGTGCTTTCCGCGGCCCTGAAGAAGGCCCGCACCCTCGTGCTCGTGGACAACCTCGACGAGGCCTTCCGCCGGCGCGTGCTGGACGCGGCCTACCCCGAGGGCCCGGTCACCTGGCGCGGGGAGGCCGGGAAGACGCTGGTGGACGGGCGGGGGCTCCTGGGGGAGATGCGCCTCCTCAAGGGTCCTGAAGAGGTCGAGCTGCTCCAGAAGGCGGTGGACGTGAGCATCGAGGGCCACCTGGCGGCCATGAGGGCCTCGAGGAAGGCCGTGAACGAGGGGCAGGTGGCCGGGGCCTTCGAGGGCACGGTCCGCAGCCTCGGGGCCCGCTTCCTGGGCTACGACACCATCGCCGGGGCCGGGAACCACGGCTGCGTCCTGCACTATCCCGACGCGGATGGACCGCTCGAGCCCGGCGGCCTCCAGCTCCTGGACGCCGGGGCGGAGATGGGTTTCTACACCGCGGACATCACCCGCACCTGGCCGGTGGGGGGGAAGTTCTCCCCGGAGCAGCGGGCCCTCTACGACCTGGTCTACCGGGCCCAGGAGGCGGCCATGGCCCTCTGCCGTCCGGGCAACCCCCACATTGCCGGCCACAAGGCGGCCATGCGCGTGATCAGCGACGGCCTGGTGGACCTGGGGATCCTTCAGGGCGACAAGGACCGGGTCTTCGAGCAGGGGGACTGGAAGCGCTTCACCCTCCACGGCACCAGCCACTGGCTGGGCCTGGACGTGCACGACACCGGGGACTACGGGAAGCCCGATCCCATCTACCCCCGCGGAGGGGACCGCCCCCTGGAGGCGGGCATGGTCCTGACCGTGGAACCGGGCCTCTACATCCCCAAGGGCGCCGAAGGGGTGGATCCCAAGTGGCAGGGGATCGGCATCCGCATCGAGGACGACGTCCTCGTGACCGCCCAGGGGCCCCGCAACCTGAGCGGGAGGCTGGCCCGTTCCGCCGAAGAGGTGGAGCGCCTGCTGAAGAGCCTGGGGGGCGGACGTTGACTATTCCGCCTCGCTCTCGCCGTGCTTCTTCACGAGCTTGGGGGCGCCCAGGCTGTGGGGCTTGGTGAGGGTCCCCAGCAGCACGTAGCGGGTGCCGCGCTTCTGGCCCTCCTTCTTGATGACGCCCTCCAGTTCCAGCTCGGCGAAGAAGCGGCGGAGGGTGGCGGGGGCCCAGTCGCAGTCCTGCAGGCCCAGTTCCTTCTGGGCGTCGAAGGAGCTGAGGCCGCCCTTGTCCTGGAGGGCCTTCAGCAGCTTGGCCTTGAGGTCCGTGAGTTCGTTCTTGGTGCGCCGGGCCCGGGTCTTGAAGTCGCTGGTCGGTTCCAGGCGCAGGAGGGGGGCCGGCTCGGGTTCCGGGGTCGGGGCGGGGGCGGCGGCGGTCCGGGCCGGCGCGGGATTGGAGGGGGCGCGGTGGGCTTCGGCGAGAAGGCCGCCGTCCAGGTAGATGTCCGCGTCCTCCGCCTTGAACAGGACCACCACGGAGCTGGCGGGCACGTCCTCATTGTGAAGTGCGGTAATGACCTGCTCACCGATGCGCTTTTTCGCGTTGGCAGAGAGGGAAGGCGCGTGAATGACGACCACAGCCATGGGTGCTCCGATATCTGGGAAGACGTTCAGTTTATTTTATTAAATTCATTTGTCGAGGGCCCAGGAGCGGGGACCTTGAATACACTGGACGCCGACGGGCCCCGCGCGGTTGGCCCCTGGAGCCTTTCCTGATGAGCCCTCGCCGGCGCCAGCCCCGAAAGAACCACGACGAGGAGCACGCCCGTTTTGAGGCCTTCCTCCGGGGGCGGCAGCTCAAGCACACCTCCGAGCGGAGGGCCCTGCTGGACGCCGTGCTGGACTGGGACCGGCACTTTGACGCCGACGAGCTGCACATGGGCCTCAAGGCCAAGGGCCAGGACATCAGTCGCGCCACGGTCTACCGCACCCTCGACCTCCTCATCCAGTGCGGACTGGTGCGCAAGCAGAGCTTCGGGGACCAGCACGCCCACTACGAGGCCGTCCGCCACGACGAGCACCACGACCATCTCATCTGCCTGTCCTGCAACAAGATCCTCGAGTTCTACCGGGCGGACCTGGAGGCCCTCCAGGACGCCATCTGCGCGGACCACGCCTTCAAGCCCCTCCACCACAGCCTGCAGATCTTCGGCCTCTGCTCCGAGTGCAAGGACAGGGCCGACGAAGTGGACCTCCTCCACAAAGTCGCCCAGATCCATACTTGACTGGCCGCGGAACGGAGTAGGTGGGTCGCGGAGCGGAGCCCCAAAGGAGCAAATCACCTCCGATCCCCCAGCTCCGCTCCCCGCCCTCGGCGACCCAGTGGGGACGGCCTCAGCCCCTCTGGGCCTCCCGGGCCAGACCCCGGAGCAGGGGGGGCAGGAAGGCCCGCCAGGCGCCCCGGAGGGCCCGGCCGTAGAGCCAGGCCAGGGGGCCCTTCACTTCCACCCGCAGGTGCAGGCGGCAGCCCAGGGGGGCCGGATCCACCCGGTGCAGCAGCACCAGGTCCGCGAAGGGGAGACGGCGCAGGAGCTGGAAGGAGCGCCCCCCATCCACGGCCCCCAGGGCGTAGGTCTGGGTCCCCCGGCCGTGGAGTCCCTCCAGGACCAGGGTACCGCCGGGCCTGAAGCCCGACGGGAGGCGGGCCTGGCGGAGGTCCGGGTAGAAGCGGGTCCACTGGGCGGCCTCGGTCCACAGGGCCCAGGCGGCATCGGGCGGGGAGGCGGCTTCGACGGTGTGCTGGGCGAGGATGGGGGGCATGGGCAAGGCTTCCTGACCCCGGGCCTGGGGCCGGGGCTCCTGATAGACTCTAGGGTCCGCCCAGTGTGGCAGCATCCGCCGCGCCGGGCGCTTTCTCAGCGAGCCCTCATGTTCAAGATATCCTTTCATGGCGTGTCCACCGGCGAGATCGAGATCGAGCGCGAACTCAGCCTCCTGGCCTGCGCCACCAAGGCCAACGTGGACCTGGCCCACCTCTGCGGGGGGCACGCCCGCTGCGGCACCTGCCTGATCACCGTGGAGGCCGGAGAGGAGCGGCTCAGCCCCGCCGG
This sequence comes from uncultured Solibacteraceae bacterium, assembly GCA_964434895.1. Classification (GTDB taxonomy): domain Bacteria; phylum Acidobacteriota; class Holophagae; order Holophagales; family Holophagaceae; genus CAYSXG01. The sequence continues at coordinate 3,187 of CAYSXG010000456.1, forward strand.
GATGAGCGAGCAGCGCGTCCTGAAGATCCTCAAGGCCCGGCCCAACCAGCGTCTGGCCTGCCAGGCCTGGGCCCAGGGGGAGGTGGTCT
>CAYSXG010000457.1:0-3272 GCA_964434895.1 uncultured Solibacteraceae bacterium
AGGAATGGCACGACGCCCGGGCCTTCCGCGCCGAGGCGGAGCTGCTCAACCGGGAGATCGTCCAGGGGATGCAGGCCTACGCCCAGGCGATCAAGGATCTGCGAAGCCGGCTGCCGGAAGGGGGGGAGGTGGATCGGGCCGCCTGGACCCGGGCGGCCTCCGCCTGGAAGGAGGGGGCCTTCCTGCCCGGGCTGGTGAAGGTGCAGTACGTCCAGCGGGTCCCCCGGGCCGAGCGGGGGGCCTTCGATCGGGTGCTGGCCGCCGAGGTGGGCCCCGGGGTGCGCCTGTGGGGCCTTCAGGGCGGGCCCAAGGGGGAGCTGCGGGATCAGGCGGAGTACTTCCCCATCCGCCACATGGATCCTCCCAACGCGGCGGCGGCGGGCTTCGACATCTCCTCCCGGGAGGGCTTCGAGGCCGAGGTCTACCGCCCCGTCCTGGCCCAGGGGCAGCCGGTGCTGGGGCGGCGCGTGCGCCTGGTGGAGGACCCCTACCGCGTCCTGGTGGGCCTCACCCTGGCCCATTTCGGCCCGGACCGGCCCCTGGAATCCATCGGCCAGCGCCGGGAGGCCCTGCGGGGCTACGTCTGCGGCATGGTGCGCACGCCGGACTGCTTCGAGCACCTCCGGAAGGCCGGCCATCCCGCCCTGCTCCTGGACGTCTACGAGGGGGGGAAGGCGGATCCGGAACGGGCGGTCTACGCCGAGGACCCCACCCGGCCTCCGCCGAGGCTCGCCACCAGGCCGACATGGATCTGCGGGTGCTGGGCCTGGAATGGCACATGACGGTGCGGGCCACCCGGGAATGGAGGGCCCCGGACCGCCCCTTGCCTTGGCTCTGGATCTGGCTGGCGGCCTGGGGGGGCCTGGTCTGGATCGCCCTGCGCCGGGTGAAGGTCGCGGTCGTCTAACCTGAACGAGGGGGACCGCCCGGTCGCTCCGCTCCCTCTGCGTCCCCCTCGTACTCCCCACGCATGAACCGGGCAAAGCCCGGTTCATGCGTCCGGTCCCTCGGATTGTGGGAGAATCGGGTCCTATCCCCAGGAGACCCCGATGGACGCGCTGCTTGGCATGAGCTTCGGCTGCGGCCCCTTCCTTTTCGTCGGCCTGCTCTGGCTCCTGAGCTGCCTGAAGGTGGTCAACGAGTACGAGCGAGCGGTGGTCTTCCGCCTGGGCAAGGTGCTGGCCCAGCCCAAGGGGCCCGGCCTCGTCTTCATCTTCCGGCCCCTCGACCGCGCCGTGATGGTGAGCCTGCGCACCGTGGTGCTGGACGTGCCGAGCCAGGACATCATCACCCGCGACAACGTGAGCCTGAAGGTCTCCGCCGTCGTCTACTTCAAGGTGCTGGACCCCAAGCAGGCGGTCATCGGGGTGGAGAACTACTACTACGCCACCAGCCAGATCGCCCAGACCACCCTGCGCTCCATCCTGGGGGAGGTGACCCTGGACGAGCTGCTGGCGGATCGGGAGAAGCTGAGCGTGCGCCTGCGGGAGATCATCGACCACTCCACGGAGCCCTGGGGCATCGAGGTCTCGGCGGTGGAGCTCAAGAGCGTGGACCTGCCCGAGCAGATCCAGCGGGCCATGGGCAAGCAGGCCGAGGCCGAGCGGGAGAAGCGCGCCAAGATCATCGCCGCCGAGGGCGAGCTGCTGGCCAGCAAGCAGCTCCTGGAGGCCGCCACCACCATCAGCGAGAACCCCACCGCCATCCAGATGCGCTACCTGCAGACCCTCACGGAAATCGCCGTGGAGAAGAACAGCACCATCGTCTTCCCCCTGCCCATGGAGCTCATGAAGGTCTTCGAGAAGCTGGCCCGATAGCCCGCCGCCCCATTTTCAACTCCCCGGCCCCGCGCTCCGATCGAGGGGAGGCCGTTGCCGGGGGGATGCCATGGGTCTGCGCGGGCTGGGAGCGCTGGGGTTGGGGGCTTGGACCCTCCTCACGGCCCAGGAGACCCCGGAGCAGGAGGAGGCCCTGAAGGTCCTCCAGCACCTCATGGGCACGGTGGTGGAGGTCTCCTCCACCCGCGGGGAGAACGTCTTCGCCGCCCCCTCCACGGTCTCCTTCGTGGACCGCGACTTCCTCATCCGCTACGGCGTGCGCACCCTGGCGGAGGCGGTGGAGCTGGTGGCGGGCATGGCCGTGGTCCGCAGCGGCCTCCGCACGGACCTGCCCACCTCCCGGGGCGTCCTGCAGGAGAACTACGCCAACCGCGTGCTGCTGCTCATCAACGGCGTGAGCACGTGGATGGCCCTCTCCGGGGACATGGCCCTCTCCCGGGTGGACGTCCACGACGTGGAGCGCATCGAAATCCTCAAGGGCCCCGCCTCGGTGCTCTACGGCTCCAACGCCTATGCCGGGGCCATCAACGTGGTGCTGCGGCGCCCCCCCGGACGGGAGGTCCAGGCCCACGGCGAAGGGTCCAGCCGGGGCGGCCACGGCGCCGGCGGCAGCTGGGCCTTCCGGGAGGGCCCCTGGTCCGGCCTCCTCTCCCTCAACGCGGGCCGGGTGGAGGGCCACCGGCAGGCCTTCGTGGGCGAGGACAAGGTGCCCTTCGCCCTGGACGACCACCGGGGGGACCGGAACCTGAACCTGGTCTTCGGGGGAAGGGGCCATTCCCTCCTCTTCAACGCCTTCGAGCTCACCTACCCGCACCTGGGCAACGCCATCCGGGCCTCCGGCGGCGGCGGCAAGGAGTGGACCGAGGACGGCTATCTCCTCAAGTACGGGTACCGGGGCCTCCTCGGGGAGTCCTGCTGGTGGTCCGCTTCGGCGGTCCAGGACCAGGGGGGACGGGACTTCGATTCCTCCCTGGCGGGCACCCTGGCCTACCGCATCAAGGTCCACCGGCGGAGCGCCTCCCTATCCCTTGGCAGCGAATCCGAGTCTCGGCTCGAATGGGAGCTGGGGGCCACGCAGGAGACCCGCAAAAGCGTGTACGACCAGGCCTACGACCCCGCCACCGGGGCCACCCTCAACGAGAACGGGCTCCTGGGTCGAGCCGTGGGGGAGTTCTCGGCCTTCGGCCAGGCCACGGCCCGCCTCGAGCGCTGGACCCTCTTCTTCGGCACCCGTTATACGAAGAACGAGAACTTCGGATCCAACGTGGCGTCTCGGGCCACGGTGCTCTACCGCCTGGGGCCCCAGCAAAGCCTCAAGCTGATCTGGGGCCAGTCCTACCGCTCCCCCACCCTGCTGGAGCAGTACCTGATCCTGCCCGGCGTCCTCGTCGGCAACCCCCAGGTCCGGCCCGAAACCAGCGACACCCTGGAGCC